>CAJTRW010000030.1:0-8438 GCA_910578765.1 uncultured Christensenella sp. | reverse complement strand
CCCCCCGCCAGTGCGTTACAATAATCAATTATTGCTCTGCGATGAAGTTTTTTCTTCCCTGTCCCTGTGGACCAGCCTTAATCCGTGACCCGAAATAATGGGTGAAATTATAAGCCAGACCGCCGCAAGCGTTATTATTACGTAAACTATGATAGAACCTGCCGTTCTGGGTCCCTGAAATATCCAACCGACAAGATTGAAGCCGAAAATCCCGTAAAGACCCCAGTTTACCGCGCCGAGCAAAACAAGCACATAGGAAATAATATTTGCAATTATCATACGCCGTCTCCTGAAATTAGTGTAAGTAATTGCACGCGTATTATTCACCGCAGGAAAATTATTCGTACTTATCGTAGAATCCGTCTATGTCGAAAAAGCTTTCGCGGGAATCTTTTTCCGTACGAGTTTCACGGTTTATCTGTTCCGCCGAAATCTGCTTTACCGCATTTTTGGTGGTGTCGACAGTCGTTGTGGTAGTAATCACCGCGTCGGGAGGATACGCCGTCGATACGGGTTGAGATTTTTCCTCATGCACGGTCTGCACAGGTAAAACTTCCACAGGTTTTTCAAACGCCGCCGCGTTCGGTACCCCCGCAAGATTTTTAAGCGCCGCCACTACCAACGCGCCGAGCACGTCCATAGAACCGCCTGCCGAAGGAATTTCCGCATGTGCGGACAGATTGGAAGGAACCGCGTTGTTGGAACCGTAGCGCAAGCTTTGGATTTCCGCACGGAGAGCCGCTATTTCCGCCTTCTGCTCCGCCGCTTCCTTTGCCCTGCTTTCCGCACGGAGAGCCGCTATTTCCGCTTTCTGCTCCGCCGCTTCCTTTGCCCTGCTTTCCGCCTGCATGGAAGCAAGCTGAGCCTCCATTCTCGCCATCATAGCGGAATCCGCCTGAGGCGCAAACTGCTGAGAAGCCGTCTGCGGCTGCTGAGGATACTGCGGCATTTGATACATCTGAGGCATCTGCTGATAAGCGGGCATCTGACGGGGCTGTGCCTGAGGATACTGCCGACCGTCGGGCATTGCCTGCACGGGTTGCTGTTGGGGCATTGCCTGCGCAGGTTGAACCTGAGGCATTGCCGCCTGGGCCTGGGCGCGTATCTTTGCGATTTCCGCTTCCGCCTGCGCTTTGGCTTTCGCCGCCTCCGCTTCCGCTTTCATCTTTTCTATCTCGCGCTGGCTTTCCAGACGCGCGCGCTCCGCTTCGGCTTTTGCTTCCGCCTCCGCTTTTGCCGCTTCCTTCGCGGCCTTCTTTTCTTCGCGCGCCGCCTTCGTCTTTCTGCGTTTAACCGCTACCGCGATTATTATTATAAGAAGTATAAGTACCGCAAGACCTATCGCCATCCATGCCCATACGGGAAGTCCCAACCAGGTCTTGGTGACAAAGCCCTTTACGTTGTTAAGCACTGCCGTCGCGCCGCTTTGCGGCACTTTGTACGTTACCGCCTTTGCCGGCGTGTTGATTACGCTGTCGTCCGTTGCGAAGGTGAAGTTTCCGCTGTCGTCGCCGCTTATCACGGGCTTTACAAAATACTGTCTGCCGCCCTTTATAACCACTTCTTCATCGGAAAGCGGAGTTGTTCCCGCTTCGTCAGAGAAGTAACTTACGCCAACCGTAAGCGTTCCGTCGGCTACAAGCTGTCTTGCCCATTCGGGAAGCTTGCCCTCGTTGAATACGGCGCCGTTTTTGCCGTTCAAATTCAACACGTCAGCGGTAAGCCTGAACGGAGCTATATTCCAGCCGTATTCGGCTATCTTCTGCGTGCCGTTCAAGGTTACGTCGGTCGTAAGCTCGTCTTCCGCTATGCTTGCTTTAAGCAATACCTTGGAAGGCGCTGCCGTTGCGGGCGCTTTCCACTTATAGTTTGCATTAATTATTTCAATAGTCGCAACATAAGGACTTGACGACACGTCGCGCGCCGTTGCCGTACCCGACACCGCGCTTATTATACCCGCGTCGAGGTACTCCTTATACTTCGCGTCAAGATAATCTGCAAAGCTTAACGTAGAACTGTTGAACTCTATCCTTGCGGCAATTTCGGGCACGTCTATTTCAAGTGCCGTTACCGTAATGGAGAAGAATTCCTGACCGGGCAGAATTTTGAAAAGCGTGTTGTTTACAAGCTCTATGCCGACGTACCAGGTGCCGGCGTCAAGTTTGTTAAGCTCTTCTGCGGTAAGCTCTATCTTCTCCGCCTTGGGAATATCCGCCGCGTTGGAAGTTTTGTAAATGTAACGCTTGTACAGCGCGGGATTAAGAACGTCTGTCGTGCCGTCGGGATTAAGCTGTTTAACCGTTAATTCCGCAGAAACGTTTTTGTAAACTCCGCCGAACGCGTCGGGATTAACAGTAACCGAAACGCGCGTCTTGGTGTCGCCTATTTCTATTTCCTGCTCGAAATCGCTTTCGGGAAGCGAGCTGTCAAGTTTATAGCCGTCCTTGGCTTTTACAACTACTTTTACCGTGCCGCCGAGAAGTCCGCCCGCGCCACCGTTGAGCGCGTTTGCTTCCTCGTTCAGGTCGTAAAGACCCTGCAAGCCCTTGTATTCAACGGGGGTGCTGCCGTCTCCCTTATCCCAGATATATACGTACTCTACCTTTTCCGCAATATCCTTGTCGTCGTCGCTGGTGATGACTGGCGTGGGAAGGGTAACTATTATCTTGTTGCCGTCTTTATCCAGAACTTCGCCGGTTAAAGTCGACTCGCCGGAGGTATCCCAGCCGCTTGTAGAAAGCGTAGCAACCGTTACGCGCCAGATAATTACGATTTTGTCGTCCGGCGAGGTCGCAAGCTGATAATTGGCTTTGACTGCGTCCTTTATTTTGTACGTGAAGGTTGTCGTAAGGGTTTTGCCGTCTTCCGTTACCTTTGTAACTCTCTTTGCGCCCATGCCGTCGCCGGTAGGGTTCTGCGGGTCGAGCACGGCGGTCAGATCGAACGGTGCAATATCCATTGCGTCGGGAAGCTGTACTTCGGGGATAATCATATTCCCGCCCTGAACGTCAACCTCGTAGACATATACGGGGTTCTCGTCGGTGCCGTCGTTTGCTTTCTTAAATGCGGCGAAATCCGACTTGGTCTGCGTGATTATATCTTCCACGCGGTAACCGTATTCGAGTCCTTTGCCGAGATAATCCGCGGGTTTTACCGTAAACTTTTCTATCGCCCATTCGAATTCCGCAAAGGCGTGCGTATCGTCTATATACGTATAGCCCTTACCCGTCTTGTTTTCGAACTTGGTTTCCGTATTGCCGTCCTTTATTTTAAGAAGAACAACCGTCTTGTACGTGCCTGCGTCAGTATATTTGAACTGCGTATAACCCGTTCCGTCAATAAACGTATAGCCCTTGACGGTTATCGCGGAGGAAACCGCCGCAACCGGATGTCCGCCGCCAGCCTGTTTATCTATTTCGAGATAAGTTGCGGGGAAGCCTTCGGAAGAGCTTTCGTTTATTTTCAGAATGTATTCCCTTGCCGTCGTTGCCGTAATCGGCGTATAGACAAGCTTTGTGTTGTCGTCCGCGTTGGGCGCGTTTTTGATATATTCCTTTGCGGGAACTTCGGTTCCTTCATGCAGGTAGGTATACGTCCACTTCATGCCGGAAATATTGACCGTTCCGTCGCCGACTTCGAACTTCTGCTTTGCCTGCGCGTCCGAGGGGGGATTTGTCTTACTGTATTTGTCCGTAGGCAGCTTGCTTACGCTGTCGACTTCGATAATATAGTTGGCGTTAGCCGCGTTTATTTTGTCGCTTTCCAGCTCTAAATAAACGTAATAAGTTCCTTTTGTGAACGAAGAAATATCCAGCTTGTGAAGATTTGTCGTTCCGTCAACCTCGCGGTGCTCGGTTTTCTTTTTCGCCGCCTGACCGGATTCCGGCTGCTCCGTCCAGTAAAGGGTTACCGTAATATTGTCCTTTGTGCCGTCCTTATCTTCCATTATGCAGGAAGGGTCAATCGCAAAGGTTATGTATTTATCGGTTCCGCCGTCAGTCGAGGGGAAGTCGCCGGGGCGCCAGTTCCAAGGAAGCGTAGCCGACGGGTCGGGCGCGGTGAAGGTCGCCTTTACGGGCGCGCGCTCTATCGTAAGCGTTACGCTTAAAACGCCGTCGCCGTCAAGCTTGGAGGTGTCGACAGCGTCGTCGCCCTCGTCGGCCCATTTGTAGTTTGTCGTGTCTTTAAGCTTGAATTTCGCCGTATACGCGCCCGCTTTGGTAGCTTTAAGCTTCCAGCCGTTGGCTTCCGTAAAGTCGCTGTCGGGCGTAATGGCGGTTTTGTCCTTATCCTCGTACGATTCCAGACTTAAAATTTCGTCGTCGAAGCCGCCGAGCGTAAAGCTTTGCTCCTTTGCCGTGTAGATAAGCGCGTTTGTATGCGAATCCTTCGGCGCGGCAACCTGCTGCTTTGTTATCGTAAAGGTTTTTACGTTACTGCCTTCGTCGTTTTTAAGCGTGTAATTGCCGCCCGGGTCGGTAACAAGCGTAGCCTTGTATTCGCCCGCGTTGACGGGTTTTTCCGTCGTACCGTAATCCTTGTGCTTGTTCGCGTCTACTATCGAAATTTTATCGTCCGCGTCCGCAGGGTTCTGGTCGACAGCCGCGTCCCACTTGCCGTGCTTGCCGTCCGCGTCGGTACTGAGGTAATAAACCTTATACTTTGCGTCGGAGGGCAACGCAGAGCCGTCCGTCTTTAATGCGGAAATTTCTATTACAGTGTTCTTCTCGTACTCGCTTTCAATAGGTGTGTCCGTAAGCTCCGTGCGCGTTTCTACGCCGTCAACGGTCATGACCGATTCCGCCTTGAATTTATACATAAGGTCGGCGGCGGTTATGCTTAGCGTCCATACCTGAATTTTAACCGCGTGGTTGGGCACGCTTATTTTGAAGTATACGACGTACGTTCCCGCAGTCTTTTTAGCCTGCATGGAGGACTCCGCCGCCCAGCTGTACTTCGCGTCAAAGAAGTTTGTGCCGTCGGGCGCTACCCAATCCTTGTTTTCGGGCTTGGTGGTGTCGGGTTTTTCAAGATAAGTATAAACAGCCGTCGCGCTCTGGTCGCCCTTTATGGTGACGTTGGCATGGGGAAGCTCTACCTTTTTACCTGCCGCAGGCAAGTCCTTGAACGCTATCGTTTCCGAATAGTCGTTCGTTACGGTAGATTTTTTAACCGTTATTTCCGCTTCCTTTACGGTAAACGTACCGTAGGACTTGGTTGTGTCCGCCGTACCCAAATCCGTAGAGTCGGGGTCGTCGTTCCAGTGAATAAAATGAATATCGTAGTTTACGTTTAAGCTGTCCTCGTCGGCTATGATGTTATAGCCTGCAACGGGCTTACCCGTCTGCGTGGACAAGTCCTCCGCGCCTGCGGTGTTGTCGTAAACGACGGGCGCGTATCCGCTTGAAGAAGCCTTCTCCGCGTCCTTAATCTGCTGGCTTATCAGCTTAAAGGGCGATTTGCTTGTAGTCAAATCGTCGGGGTGGAAAATGAGAGAGTCAGACCCGTCGGGCTGTTTGCCGTAACGCCAACCGCCCTCGTAACGCTGTTTGCCGTTTTCGGTGACGGGCGTTGTGTTAAGCTTGGTCTCTATTTCCGTGTTCATGTCCTTGGTCTTGCCGTATGCCGCCGAGTCATTATTTATAATGACGTAAACGTCGCGGGCAACAACCTCGTAAGTGCCGTTTATAAAGCTTATATTGTAATTTTTGTCGTGATTGGTTTTGTTTACTGAGCCTACCACGTCATACGTGCCGACGCCCGTACCGTAGGGCTTGTTTATCTGCACGCCCAAAGCGGATATTTCAGCTTCCGTCAGCGGCGCGCCGCCGTTCAAGGTAACGTTGTCGTACTTAAACGCTTCGCCGTAGACCCTGCCGGAATAGCTGCCCAAATCCACCGTAACGTCAGCGGGCACTATTTTTATGCGCAGGAACATGTTTCTCAGCCAGCTATAAGCAAACCCCGCGTTTGTCGTGTCTACCGTGAACGAGTATTCGCCCACGTCCTTAATGCCGCCTGCGGGCCAAGTTTCGTTTGTGCTGTTGAAACCAGTGTTGGTATCAAACCCGTCGAAGCCGTAGAATATTTTATTGTTGGCGTCGCCGAACTCGTAAACCGTGACGGTGCCGTCATGCGTATATGTATGCGTACACCTTACGTTTGTAACCGCCTTGCCGTCGTACACGCGCACTTCCCCGTTAGAGTTTGCGGGTATCCAGTCCGGACCGCCGTCAAGCTGGTACTCCCATTTAACTTCCGTGTTTATTTCCCACTTCGCTTGATTGGCATTGGGAGCGTCGGGGTATTTAGCGATATACGGCAACCTGTTATAACCCGCGACAGAGCCGGTCAGATTAATCTGATGGTTAATATAGTAACCTTCCTCATCATAGAAGAAATATGCGGACGAATTATCGGGAACCTGCCCCATGGTAAAATACCATAATTTGCTTATATTTGTACCGTTATTCGACTGTGCCGTAACGTCGACTTTACCGCCGTATGTAATACCTATATTAGCCGCCCTGCCGTCCTTATAAAGCCTTGCACCCGTGTAAGAAGTGTCGTATCTTACAAGACCTATTTTTGCACCGCGACGCAAATGGAGGTTATTTTCATAATCGTAATTTGCGCCGTCCTTTACAAAGTTGCCCGCGCAGATTAAAGGTCCGGAAAGGTTTAAAACTTTTACAGGCGAGGACGTCGTACTGAATCCGGCGGTATATATGCCGCCGCCCATAAGCTCGGTAGTGTTGCCGGTTATAATACCGTCCTCGAAATAAGGATAAGCCGTATATGAAGTCTGCGGGAACGCAATACCGCCGCCGTATCCGTTGGCATAGTTGCCCCGTATAATACCGCCGTACATTTCGAAGGTGCAGTCCGAAGTATTTATATTGATGCCGCCGCCCGAACAACTGTCGCCGCTGGCGGCGGGAACGTCTGCTCTGTTGTTTTCTATTATGCCGTCTAATAATACAAATTTGGAATTATTTGCAATCAAAACGCCGCCGCCGCCGCAGTAAGCATTCACGTTGGAGGAAATTGTGCCGCCGTTCATTGTAAATGAGGAGCCTATTGTAGCTTTTACGCCGCTGCCCTGATAAGTACCGTTAGCTTTATTGTTGCTTATTTTGCCGCCGTACATTTCGAACTTGCTGCGCATCATAGCCAATACGCCGGTGCCGCCGCCCGCGCCGTTATTTACGTTTGCGCTGCTTACAGCCGTTGTAACGTTGCCGTCCGCCGCGGTGTCGCCGCCGATTATACCGCCGTACATTTTAAACGTAGACGGGTCGCCGGTACCGGGGTCGACAATATTATTGACGTTATTTGTATAAGGAGAGATAGGCGCCCTTATAGCAACGCCGCCGCCCTGGCGTGACGTGTTTTTGCTTATCTGTCCGCCGTACATTTCGAAAACCGCGCCGTTTGCCAGTGAAACGCCGCCGCCCATTGAAATGTCACAAGTATCGTCGGCAATATTTTCCGTTATAAGACCGCCGTACATTATAACCGTAGCGCCGTTGCTAAGTCCTATTCCGCCGCCGTAAGCCGCGGTATTGCCCTTAATGGTGCCGCTGTACATTGTCAACGTGCCGCTTGCAGTTATGTTTATGCCGCCGCCTTGCGCGTCGTTATAGCCGCCGGTAATTACGCCGTTGCCCGTAAGGGTAAGCTTACCCTTTACTTTTATAACCTCGCCCTGCCAGTTGTCGTTGCCCGTAAGCCAGTCGGTAAGCTGCCTGTCTAACTTATGACCGCGCATGTCCAGCGTCATATCGACGCCCGCGGGTACAAGAAGCGAACCTAAGTGGACACCTTCGCTATCAACCGCAGTGGTCGTGCCGAAGTCGTGTATGCCCGTATTGTCGGCAACCCAGTCGTCCTCCATAACAAAAAGGACTTTGCCCGTCGTTACGGCAACGGCCTTATCCCATAAAGCCGCCTTTTCCGCATTGGTCATGCCTGCCTTTAAAACGAAGATTTTTTCGTATTCCTCCGTAGAGGGAAGCGACGGCGCGTCTGCCGCCGCGTATTTATCGTTTTGCGACCCGCCCGAAACGCCGCCTAAGCCGCCCTTATCGAAAGCGCGGTTTATGCCGAGCGCGATAAACGCGCCCGTAAGGCAGATAAGCAAAACGGATATCGCCGTTATAAGCGTAAACTTCCTTATCCCCGACCGTTTTTTCATATGCATTTACTCCTTGTCCTGTTTTGCATTTGTTTTTTGTGTTTTGTTTTAATGTGATAGTATTTTACTGTTTGTTGTTTCAAGGCTTCCCCTTTGGGGGGAAGCTGTCCGCTTTGCGTGTTGCCGTTTCAAGGCTTCCCCTCGGGGGGAAGCTGTCCGCTTTGCGGACTGATGAGGGGAATAATTTACCCTGCCCCTCATCCGTCGCTTACGCGACACCTTCTCCCACGGGAGAAGGCTT
>CAJTRW010000029.1 GCA_910578765.1 uncultured Christensenella sp. | reverse complement strand
GCGCCATATGGCGCGGCGGCGGAAAACGTATTAAAAACCGGAGTGTATTTATTTTTTATCGGCGTTTTTGCAGTGAGGACAGCTTGCGCCGCCTCCGCAACCGCAGTCACAGCCCGCGCAACCGCCCTTGTGCTTGACCTTCCTGTAAATAAGCCAGCCTGCAACGCCGGCAAAGGCTACAGCCACAATTACTATTACGGCAATTTCCACAGCGCCCATTTACTTCTCCTTCCGCTTTATGCGTTTGAAAATTTTCATAATATCGAACTTGCCTATGTTTCTCAATACAATAAACGTTACTATTACCGCCGCGACGGCAACCCAAATTGCAAGCGGCCACCACCAACTGCCTACCGTATATATGAAGGCGGACACGGCATAGCTTGCGGCAAGCCAGAACAAAAGCGTCCATTTGAATTTGCCTTTGGGAAGCTCCGCCTTTGCCGTAGCGCAGGCGGCAAAACACGGTATCGTAGTCATATTGAAAGCAATAAACGCTATCAGCGCGGGTATGGATATGCCCGTTGCCTTTATCATAGCCACTGCTGAGGATATGCCCTCCTCGTCGGCAAGGAATTCCCCTGCGTCGCCGCCGATTACGTTCATGCCGATAAGGCATGCGGCAAGCGTGCCGAAGGTTGCAATAACGTTTTCCTTTGCAACAAGCCCGGTAAGCGCCGCAACCGCAAACACCCATCCGAAGCTACCCAGCTGGGAGCCGAAGCCGAGCGGCGTGAACACGGGCTGTATAAACATGCCCAAAGAGGCAAGCATAGACTCGTTCATTTTATCGTCGGGCAGATAATGCCACGTCCAGTTGAGGTGCGAGAAAAGCCAGATAATAACCGTCGACGCAAAAATTATGGTAAAAGCCTTCTTGACGAAATGCTTGGTTTTATCCCATAAGTGAAGCATAAGATTTTTAAATCCCGGCGCATGATATGCGGGCAGCTCCATAATAAACGGCGGCGTTTCGCCTTTCAGCGTCGTGTTTCTCATCAAAAGTACGCACAGTATCGCCGTACAGATACCCAAAAGATACATTCCGTATGTTATTACGTCGGCATTGCTTACGCCGAAGAACGATACTATACCGCCGGCAATAGCCGTAAGTATGGGCAGCTTTGCCCCGCACGAGAAGAAGGGAATTACCCTTATCGTCGCCGTCCTCTCCTTATCGTCCGCAAGCGTACGCGTGTTTATCATTGCGGGAAGCGAACAGCCGAAGCCCATTATCATGGGCATAAAAGCCCTGCCCGAAAGACCGAATCTTCTGAAAATTCTGTCTAAAACGAAAGCTATACGCGCCATATAACCGCTGTCTTCCAAAACAGAGAAGAACATGAACAGCGTCAGTATCTGCGGCAGGAAGCCGAGCACCGCGAAGATGCCGCCCAGAATTCCGTCGCCGACAAGTCCCGTTGACCACTCCGCCGCGCCGCCCCTTTCCATAAGCGTTATTATTCCGTCGGAAATATGGTCGAGGAACAGGTTTAAAAAGTTTGTCAGCATTACCCCGGGAGAGTATAAAGTACCGTCATAAAAAATTGCGGCAATTTCCACGCCGAAATTTTTCGGCTCGCCTTCCGCGTTGCAAAGCCCCAACTCTTCGAGAGTGGGCATCCAGTGCTGACTTTCGGTAAAGCCGTTCAAAAAGAACAGATTTTCCGAAAAAGTAAAATGGAACACGAAAAACAGTATAACTATAAATATGGGGATTGCCCATACCCTATGCGTCAGAACGCGGTCTATTTTATCGGATTTGGTTAAAAATTCTTTATGCGACTTAACTTTTACCGCAGAAAGGTTTGCGGATATGTATTTGTATCTCTCGTCCGCAATAACCGCTTCCAGATCCTCGCCGCCGCAGGCTTTATCCCTCGCCTCGGACGCGCCCTTACGCGTAAGCTCTATTTCGTCGTTTTCCAAAAGCTTGACCGCGTGGAAAAGCGGCGAGGCAACCTCCTCCGCTTCGTAATAGGCGCAGGCGGTTTCAATCTGTTTTTGCAACGCGCCGCTTAAAACCGAGCCGCCTTTCCGCTCCCGCGGCATAGCCGTCGCTTTGGACATCAGCTGTTTTATGCCTGAATTTTTAAGCGCGGAAATTTCCACCACGGGCACGCCGAGCGCCTTTTCAAGCGCCTTCGCGTCGATTTTGTCGCCCGATTTTTCCACCTCGTCCATCATGTTCAGCGCGATTATGACCGGCACGTCCGTTTCGAGCAGCTGCGTCGTGAGATATAAATTTCTTTCCAGATTAGTCGCGTCGACAATATTTATAATGCCGTCGGGCTTTTCTTCGAGAATGTAATTGCGCGAAATAACTTCCTCCGGAGTATACGGCGAAAGCGAATATATACCGGGCAGGTCGACGATTTTTACGTTTTCGCCGTCGCCCTTATAGACGCCGTCCTTTTTATCGACCGTGACCCCGGGCCAGTTGCCGACGTGCGCCGTGGAACCCGTAAGCGCGTTGAATAAGGTTGTTTTACCGCAGTTGGGATTTCCCGCCAAAGCGAAAGTTCTCATAACAGCTCCGCCTCCACGCACGCGGCTTCGGTCTTTCTCAAAGTAAGCTCGTACCCGCGCAAAGTAACTTCTATCGGGTCGCCGAGGGGCGCTTTCTTACGCATAACGACTTCCGCGCCGGGCGTCACGCCCATATCGAAAAGTCTGCGGCGTATCCTGCCCTCGCCCGCGACCGACGTGATTTTGCCCTTTTCGCCTATTTTAAAATCACTTAACGGCTTTTTCATGTTTGCTCCTTAAATACAAAAGTTTACCGTGGTTAAGTTTTTTGACAAAAAATTCAGCGGCTTACGCCACCAGAATTTTACCCGCAAGACTTCTGTCCAGACAAAGCCTGCCTTCCTTTACTATAACTATTACGTTGCCGCCCGAGGAAGAAACAATTGTAATGTCTCCCCCCTCTATAACGCCAAGCTCCTGTAAGTGCTTTTTTATTTTATCTTCGGCGCCGACCTTTTTTATTTGAAGCGGACAGCCCTTAGGCGCAATAGCAATAGGCATAAAATTAACCTCGGATTATTTTTTTACAATACATATTATATTCCGTCATATTTGTTTTGTCAACAAAAAATTAACCTGAGTTTAATTTTTTTTGAAAAATTTTTTACCGCGAAGTTACAAAAAAAATTTCGGGCTTGTCCGTAATTTGCTTGCGCGCCTCGGCACATTCCAGCATATAAGCGTCCGTAACGGAATTTACCGGCTTGTACGCAAAAATAATATCCGCAATGTTTACAAGCCATTCGTTGCGGCGGCGCTTGTGCGACCAACCGGTTTTGTTTGCGTCAAAAGGAAAAACCGCCCTGTCATAGCCGTAAAACTCGGTGTATCCCTCCACGGGAGAAGTGCTTACGTAAATTCTTTCGAATTTAAATTCATGCTTCATTTCGCTTAAAGCCGCAAACGCTTTTGCAGATAATCCGTCGTTGCCGCCGAAATAGAAAACTATGTTTTCTTCCTTGTATGTTTCGAAAAGTTTCAGAAATTCGGTTTTAAGATTATTCATTAACGTTTTGTGGTCCGCTTTTGATAAGCATAACTGTTTTTGCCCGCAAAACGTTACATTTATTTTATCCATTGTTTGTATACCCTATATTATGTACACATTATATAATTTGTTTGTCTATTTGTCAAGTATGTATGAACTATATAATGTATACATTAAATTAATGAAGAGGTTGCAAATGAAACTTCGCGTTCTTGATATACTTAAAGAAAAGGGCAAAAGTAAATATTGGTTATATATTCAATTAGGTCTTAGCTATCAAAATTTTAACAGAATGGTTTACAATAATACGAAGGGCATAAAATTTGATAACTTACAGGCATTATGCGATATTTTGGAATGTACGCCCAACGACCTGTTTGAAGAATACCACAATAAATAATTTTGCCGCCCAAAAAGGCTTCTCCATTGTGACGAGAGATTCTTCACCCCGTAAAGGGGTTCAGAATGACAGCAAAACGTCATCCTGAGCGTTAGCGAAGGTTCTTGAAAGGCTTCCCCCGAGGGGGAAGGTTTTTTACGGCATTGTCATTCTGAGGCTTGCCGAAGAATCTAAGGTTTTCATCAATATTATCTTATTTAGGCAGTGCCTAAAAGTCAGGCATATATTAGGCAATACCTAATAAAATAATATTATGATTAATGAAAGCTTAGACGCACAAATAACTGAAAATATAAAACGCGAAATTGAAAATTCGGGCAAAACAAAAACGGAAATTGCAAAAGCGATAGGCATTACAAACGCAACCGTATCGCAATATTGCTCCGGCAGGGCTCAACCTACTTTGGCTACTTTGAGCAAATTATGCAAATTTTTGGACTGCTCCGCCGACGACATATTAAACGTAAAATAACTAATCTATTTAAAAACGCCGCGCGCTTTTTTTAAAAGCGCGCGGCGTAATATTAAATAATTATTACCCAAAACAAACAGCGTTAAATTTAAATTGTGTCAAGCTCGTCCAAGGTAAGGGAAAAGCTTTCTATAAAGTTTTTGAAAAAGTATTCCACTTCCGGCATATTGCGGGAATGAAGGTCATCCTCTATACTCTTTTTCGCCTTCGCAAACTCGTTATTGCCGCAACGCAGCTCCTCAAGGCATTTTACGTACGCCGCAAGCCTGTCGGCGGCTTTCATAATTGCGTATTCCTCGCTTTGCGCGTCGGGGATTATGCTTGCGGCAAAATCGCCTTCAAGCTCCTTGGGGAGCATGGACAAAAGCTTTAAGCTTGCCTTTTCTTCCAAATTTTTATACGCGCCGCGGATACTGTTGTCAAAGTACTTTATAGGCGTGGGCAAATCGCCCGTCATGACCTCCGCGCACTCGTGATAAACGGCGTAAAGCACCGCCTTTTCCGCATTGACGTTGCCGCCGTAAATCCTGTTTTTTATTACTGCAAGCGCATGCGCGAACATCGCCACCTGCTGGGAATGCTCCATTATGTTTTCTTCGCGCACGGAGCGCATAAGCTGCCAACGTTTTATGTACTTCATTCTGTCGGCGAAAGCAAAAAAATCGTAAGACATATTTCCTCTGTAAATTTTTATATTGATATTATAATACTTTTTTCCGTAAAATTCAATTGACTTTGAGCATAAATTTAACTATAATTTCATTGAGCCTTGCGGCTTAATAATTAAATATACCGTCGGGGGTGCCGCCCGCTGTCTGCGCGCGGCTGAGATTATACCCTTTGAATCGGCAACGTAATGGTTGAGCGATATGACAAAGAATAATTTTCGGCGTACCCTGTATTTTTACGGGGCGTTTTTTATTTTCGGCGGTAGAAGGAGTTTTATGTTTCACTTATCCCTCCTGTCATCGTTCTTCGACCGCATCGAATACGGCGAAAACGGCGACAAATACTACCTGTACGAAGAAGTCTGGGCAGACTACGCGAAGGACTCGCTTTCGTCGGTATTTATGTACGCGGCTATAGCGCTGGCGGTCATACTTATCGGCATAGGCATTTTCGTGAAGTTTAAAAACCCCGTGCGGTTTGCGGCTTTTGTAAAAACCGCCTTGACTGTATCCGTCACTTTTGCGTTGACGGTCATTGTCACAATGCTTGCGCTCGGGTTCGAAAAGATTGCCGAAAAGGGCTACGCGCAGGAAAAAGCAATGCTTTTGGAACTGGTTCCCCCGCTCGTCCTCGGCGGAACTATAGTCGCGGGAATAGCAGCGTGCTATATAGCAAGTCTTTACTCACGCAAAGTGTATAAAATTACTTTGATAACTTCTCTGTCCGTAATTGCGGCGGCGCTGGTTGCCGTAATAGTTTGTCTGGTTATATTTTTTGCGAAGCGCATTTCAGGCGACGGATATTACGACTCGCCCGAATACGGCAAGCTAAACCAGGTAGGGCTGTACGTGTCGGCGGCGGCGCTTACAGTCGTTTCGGTTGCGGCGGCTTTCCTTTCGGACAGGAAAAGCAAGCTTGTATTCGACAGCAGATGCATCGCGCTTGCGGGAATTTGCGTAGCGCTGTCGTTTGCGCTGTCGTATATTAAAATTTTTTCAATGCCGCAGGGCGGCTCGGTAACGCTTGCCTCGCTTTTGCCGGTGATGCTTTTCGCTTACATATACGGACCTAAAAAAGGACTTTTCGTCGGCTTTATTTACGGCGCTTTGCAAGCCATGCAAGACCCCTACATCGTCCACCCCGCGCAATTCGTACTCGACTATCCCATGGCTTTCGCCTCGGTCGGGTTTGCGGGAGTATTTGCCAACCTTAAAGCGCTTGACAGGGCGCCGCAGGTTAAATTTATTCTCGGCGCGGTAATTGCGGGCGCACTTCGCTTTTCCGCGCACGTGCTTTCGGGTGTGTTCGCCTTCGGCGCGTACGCCGTCGACGCGGGAAACAACAACTTCTGGGCGTACAGCACTGCTTACAACAGCTACGTGTTTATAGATTTGATTATGGTAATTGTTGCGGGCGCGCTGTTGCTTACGTCAAAAAGCTTTAACAAGCGCGTTGCGTCTTTCAGGGATATTAAAATTAAAAAAC
This sequence comes from uncultured Christensenella sp., assembly GCA_910578765.1. GTDB lineage: Bacteria > Bacillota > Clostridia > Christensenellales > Borkfalkiaceae > Coproplasma. Next base: position 16,585 of record CAJTRW010000029.1, on the reverse strand, counting down.
AGCAAGCCGACGGCGACAGCGCGGCGGAATAATAACTCAGGCAGAAAAAATACGGCTTTTTCCGTCATGCCGAGCGCCAGCGAAGAATTCGAAACAGATTTTTTCGGCAAGCCTCGGAATGACGGTGCGGAGCGCCGTACGCAAAACCGCGAATATTGCAACAGTAAACCGCCCCCGAACAAAGTTCGGGGGCGGCGTTTGTTTTTTATTTTTGGGCTGTTTGCCGATATAAGCGAGTATACCGCCGTCGACGTAAAGGATATGTCCGTTTACAGCGTTGGACGCGTCGGAAGCAAGGAATACCGCGGGGCCGGCAAGCTCGTCCGCTTCAAGCCATCTGCCGGCGGGCGTTTTGGAAATTATGAAAGAGTCGAACGGGTGACGGCTGCCGTCGGGCTGTTTTTCTCTGAGGGGAGCCGTCTGCGGTGTTGCGATATATCCCGGTCCTATGCCGTTGCACTGGATATTGTATTCGCCGTATTCCGAGCAGATATTTCTTGTAAGCATTTTCAGTCCGCCCTTAGCAGCCGCGTATGCGGAAACGGTCTCTCTGCCAAGCTCGCTCATCATGGAACAAATATTAATAATTTTTCCGTGTCCCTTTTTAATCATAGAAGGGATTACGGCCTTTGCGACTATAAACGGACCGTTGAGGTCTATGTCGATAACCTGCCTGAACTGCGCCGCCGTCATTTCGCACATAGGTATGCGCTTGATTATCCCCGCGTTGTTGACGAGAATATCGATTACGCCCACTTCCTTTTCGATTTGCTTTACGGTTGAGTTTACCGCGTCCTCGTCGGTGACGTCGCATACGTATCCGTGAGCCTTTATGCCCGCTTCCTTATATGCGGCAAGCCCCTTTTCGACAAGCTCTTTATTAATATCGTTGAAAACAATCGTCGCGCCCGCTTTCGCAAAGCCGCTTGCAATGGCAAAGCCTATGCCGTAAGAAGCGCCTGTGACAAGCGCGATTTTTCCGTCGAGTCTGAAATCCTTCATTTCCATAAAAATAAATCTCCGTTAAATTTAATGTAATTACATTATAACACAATTGTTCGGATTTGTATACGGAAAAAAGGAAATTTTTACCTTTTTAAACAAACTGCAAAATATCTATCACCACGGCGAAAGCCAAAATCAGGAAAAATCCCACGCCGTGAATCACGGCTTCTATTTTCCGCGGCACGGGCTTGCGGAATATCCACTCTATCAGACAGAAAACTACCTTACTGCCGTCCAGCGCGGGTATCGGCAATAAATTGAACACCGCCAGATTCACGCCGATATAAGCGGCTATTTCAAAGAAGTTTTGCACGCTTTGCGAAGCAATTTGCGAGGTTAGCTTTATAGTGGTTACCGGTCCGCCCATTGCCGAAAGTCCCAGATGCCCCGTCAACAGCTCGCCCAAAACCGTGAATATCGTACCCGCTATACGGAAAGAATACATGAACGCGCGGCCTATTGTTTCGAAAAATCCGAAGCGGTAATTTTGCGTGCCGACCGCCCAGTAACTTATGCCGTCCGCGTCCTCGTACGTGCCTACGCCCAGCGCGCGCCAGATTTTACCCACTTCCTCGGAATTTTTAAAATCGCAATCCGCCTGCAATTTTATCACAGTTGTTATTTTTTTGCCGCCGCGGATAAGCTTTACCTTTACCTCGTCGCCCGCGTGCTTGCCTTTAAGCGCGCCCATCATGTCGGTCACAAGATAAATCCCCTCTCCGTCGACGTTTAATATCAAATCGTTTTCCTGCAAGGTGTAGCCGATATAGCTTTCGTCCGCAACCGGCGCGACCGCGCCCACCTTAAACAGCATCTGCCCGAACGAAAAAAAGCTTATTATTATTAAAAGCACCGCAAGAATATAGTTCATAAGCGGACCCGACAGCAAGACTATAATTCTTTTCCAGGGCGCTTTGTTATTAAAGCTTGCGGGGTTTAAAGTATCGGCGTCCTCCCCCTCGAATGCGCAAAATCCGCCCAGCGGAAGCAGACGGACCGAAAACGCTTCGCCGTTTCTTTTAGACGTGCGTCTGAAAAGCTTGGGACCGAAGCCTATGGCAAATTCGTTTATCTTGAATTTAAGTATCTTACCCGCCGTGTAATGACCGAACTCGTGTATCGTTATCATTGCCAGCAATATTACTATTGCAAGCACTACGGCAAGTATGGTATTCAGAACAGAAGAAACCGAAAGTAAATTCATTATAACCTTTTAATATATTTCAAAGCGCTTTCACGCGCGGAACGGTCGCAGTCCGCAAGACGGTCAAAGCTTTCCGCTTTGCGCACGTCCGTACTCTGCATTACCGCGTCCAAAACACGGTAAATATCCGTGAATTTTATCGCGCCGCAAAGGAAAGCCTTTACCGCTTCCTCGTCGGCGGCATTTAAAGCGCACGCCGCCGTGCCGCCCAGCATGCCGCACTGCAAAGCCAAATCGAAGCAGGGATATTTTCCCCTTTCCAACGGCTCGAATCCGAGCGAAAAGCTGTTTTTGAAGTCCAGCGGCTTGACCGTGGTTTTCAGCCTTTCGGGATAGCTTAAAGCAAGCTGTATGGGGATTTCCATTGTAGGATAGCTCATCTGCGCAAGACAAGACCCGTCCGCAAATTCCGCAAGAGAATGTATTATGCTCTGCGGCTGGATTACCGCCTCTATATTTTCATAAGGAACGCCGAAAAGGCTGTTTGCCTCTATAACCTCATAGCCCTTGTTCATGAGCGTCGCGCTGTCTACGGTAATTTTTTTGCCCATCTTCCAGGTGGGGTGGTCAAGCGCCTGCGCGGGCGTAACGGCGTCAAGCATTTCGGGCGGATAATTTCTGAACGCGCCGCCGCTCGCGGTTATGATAAGACGGCTGACCTTTGCGGATTTATCGAAGTGCAAACACTGCCATATTGCGGAATGTTCGCTGTCGACGGGGATAATTTCACTGCCGCGCCGCGCCGCTTCCGCAGTTACGAAGTCTCCGCCGCATACAAGCGTTTCCTTATTGGCAAGCGCCACGGGAAGCCCCGCCCGTATAGCTTTCAGACTGTATTCCAGCCCCGCAAAGCCGCCCGCGGCATTGAACACGATATCCGCCCCCGAGCAAGCCGCTTCAAGCGCCTTGTCTTTATCGACCGAAGCGCAGGCATACAGCGCGGGACAAAATTCCGCAACCTGTTTTTTAAATTCCGCGCTGTCGCGGTCAGAAACAAGCGCGACTATTTTGTATCTGTCGGGGTTGCGCCTGACGACTTCCGCCGCCTGCCTGCCTATATTGCCCGTACTGCCTATGAGAGCTATTTTTTTCATTTACTATTATACCCGAATTTTTTTATTTAATGACAAAAGCTCCCGAAAGGAGCTTTTAAATTTCGTATTTTCCGTTTTTAAACCATTATCATGCCGAAGCTCATAAGAACGACCGCTCCGCAGAACAGCATGCTGTCAAACCGGTCAAGCACGCCGCCGTGCCCGGGCAGAAGCTTGCCCGTGTCCTTTATGCCGCACTCGCGCTTTATCGCGCTTTCAAACAGGTCGCCCACCTGTGCGAACAGCGCCACGACCAAACCGACGAACATAAACACAACCGCGGGGTGAAGCGCGCCTTCGTAGACGAGCGGCGTGCCTATAACCTTGCCCAGCCCGAAATATATGAAGTACGCCGCAACCGCGCCGGCCATTCCGCCGATAATGCCGCCGACCGCGCCTATAACGGTCTTGTTCGGGCTGACGTTCGGCGCAAGCTTTTTGGGAATCCAACGTTTGAAAAGCATGCCGATGAAGAAAGCCCCCGTATCCGTGAACGTGACGGCGAGGAACAGCGTAATTATCGCCGCGACCGAGTTTTCGACAATATGGTTGACGGCGCTTAAAACGCAGCTAAGTACTCCGCAGTAAAGCATTGCGAACAGACAGCGCGCAGTGCCGCGGACAGTGCTTGTTCCGAAATTGAAAATATTAAGCGCCGCAAGAATGAAGGCGTATACCGCGCCGAAGCAAGCAACCGCAAGAAAGCCCTGCTCCGTCGTTATCTGCAAAGCGACGTAAAGCGGAACGACCGCGGCGCAAAATGCCACAGTAACGGTTTTCTGTGCAAAGGACACTCCCTTCACGGCGCGCAAAAGTTCCAGACAGCCCAAAACCGACAGCGCGCAGAACAGTGCGTCGAAGCCCAGCGCACCCCAGCCGCCCGGGACAAGCCATTTAAGTGCGATAAGCGCAATCCAGACAAGTGCGAAAACCGTACCCGTTATAACTCTTTTTTTCATAAAAACCTCAGATTTTGCCGAAACGCCTTTCGCGTCCCGAATAATTATTTAAAGCTTTGTCAAATTCTTTTTCATCGAAATCGGGGAAAAGCGTTTCGGTGAAATACAGCTCTGCATAAGCCGCCTGATACATAAGAAAGTTTGAAAGTCTTATTTCGCCGCCCGTGCGGATTATCAGATCGGGGTCGGGTATGCCGCCCGTATACAGCAGCGCTTCAAACGCGTTACCGTCAAGCTTTTTTCCGCCGTCGACCGCTATATTAACCGCGCGCAGAATCTCGGCGCGGCTGCCGTAATTTATTGCGAACACCAACGTAAAATCCGCGTCCGCCGGAGAATTTTTTTCTCCGTCTGAAACCACTTGCGCCACGTCCTGCGGCAATACCGACAAATCGCCTATTATTTTTACGGCGGAACCGCGTGCGTAAAGCTTTTTGACGTTTTTAGTAAAATATTTACGGAAAAGATTGAAAAGACCTTCCAGCTCGTCTGCGGGGCGTGAAAGATTTTCCGTCGACAGGGCGTATACGGTAAGATATTTTACTCCGCACATTTTTGCGTATTCCGCAAGCTTTATCATGGCGTTCATACCGGCTTGATGCCCGTACCCGCGCGGCATAAGCCGCTTCTTCGCCCATCTGCCGTTGCCGTCCATAATAATTCCTACATGAGCGGGAATTTTACTGTTTTCCATATTCCGGATTAAACCGTCATTATCTCCTTTTCTTTGGCGGCGACGGCGGCGTCTATCTTGGCAACCGCGTCGGACACGGATTTTTCAACGTCCTTTTCGCAGGAAGCCGCCTCGTCCTCGGAGAGAGTTTTATCGTTTTTAAGCTTTTTTAAACCTTCCATAGCGTCGCGGCGGTTATTGCGCGCGGCGACTTTGGCGTCCTCACCCATCTTGCGGACCTGCTTGGAAAGCTCTTTTCTTCTTTCCTCGGTAAGCTCGGGAAAGACAAGACGGATAACCTTGCCGTCGTTGGTGGGCGTTATGCCTATATTCGAAAGCTGAATTGCTTTTTCTATACCTTTAAGAATTGAAACGTCCCAAGGGGCTATTACAAGGCACCTTCCCTCCTGAACGGAAACCCCTGCCGTCTGCGTAACGGGCGTGGGAACGCCGTAATAATCCACCATAACTTTATCCAGAACGTGCGGATTAGCCCTGCCCGCGCGCACGGAGGTAAACTCCTCTTTAAGCACGCTTACGGTCTTTTCCAGCTTATCTTCAAGTACCAAAAACAATTCCTCTGCCTGTTCGTTTTCCACCATAAATTTTACCTCTTATAATTTTGATTTTACCGTAAACGCACGGATTTTTATTTATTGTCTATAACCGTACCCAGCTTTTCGCCGCAAACCGCCTTGATCAGCGAGTCCTTTTCGTCAAGTCCGAAAGCAAGCACGGGAATATCGTTTTCCATACACATTGTTGCGGCTGTAGCGTCCATCGCCTTTATGCCGTTTTTTATTACGTCTATATAATTGATATGCTCGTATTTTTTAGCCGAAGGATTTAATTTCGGGTCGCTGTCGTATATGCCGTCTATGTTTTTCGCCATCATAAGCACGTCCGCCTGAATTTCGCACGCGCGCTGTGCCGCGGCGGTGTCGGTCGAGCAATAGGGGTTGCCCGTTCCGCACGCCATTATGACTACCCTGCCCTTTTCGAAATGATGCAACGCTTTGCGCAGAATATAAGGCTCTGCAAGGGAAGTCATGATAAGCGCCGTCTGTACGCGGGTGGGTATTCCGCGCTGTTCCAAGGCGTCCATCATTGCGAGAGAGTTCATAACCGTAGCCAGCATACCCATATGGTCGGCGGTGGTTCTGTCCATCTGCTTGCCCTGACGACCGCGCCAGAAGTTGCCGCCGCCTATTACAAGCGCGATTTCCACACCCATGCCGTGAATTTTTTCAATTTCGTCCACAACGCCGGAAATTACGCTTTCGTCTATGCCGTGACCCTGCGCCCCGGCAAGCGCTTCGCCCGAAAGCTTGATAAGTATTCTTTTATATTTGGGCTTCATAAAAACTCCTGTTATTTGGCTTTCCGGTATATTATACCACAGTGCAATGTAAATTTCAACAATTTTATTTACGATAAGAACAATTATAGTACCTTAAAGAAAATGTCTTTATCCGCGCATAAAGACGCCCCGACGCATGTTATGCGTCGGGGCGCTTAGCATTTTATGATATTTCTTCTACCGACACGCGGAACCGCTGTCCGTTTTGAAAGCTTAATTTCAAATACTTGCCGTCCTGCTCGAAAGTTGCCATATAATACTCCTTCATAAGCACTTTCAAGTCTAACAATAAATCCAGACTGTTCGTTTTAAATGTCAAATTTTCTTTGGCGTCCTCCATTTCGGGTCCGAATAAATGATCGCTTTTGTCCATAATATCCCTCCTTCAGGCTATAATTTTCACGTTAGAATTTTTAAATATCCCAAATCGGGATATTAATATTATACCGTTTTGGTATTATAATGTCAAGGTTAAATGGCTTTATGAGATTAAAATTTTTAAGAGAACAAAAAAACATATCGCAAGTAAAGCTTGCTATGGATTTAAACATGAACCAAAACAGCATAAGCCGCTACGAAACGGGTCAGCGGGAGGCGGACTATGCCACGCTTATAAAAATTGCAGACTACTTTAACGTTTCGATAGACTTTCTTCTTGAAAGAACGGATAACCCCGCTTTTTTTAAGTAGCTTTATCTAAGCCGATATTTCCCGTCCGTATAACTATACGGGCGGTTTATAATCTTCCTATATATACTTGTTATACCAGTGTTTTAAATATTATACTGCCTGTAACTGTATAATGTCAATTAAATTATGGAAGAATTATACAGATTATCTAAAAATTTAAGAGACCTACGCAAACAATATGGCTATACACAAAAATATGTCGCCGAGCAACTGGGAATAGTATATCAGTCTTATCAACACTATGAACTGGGACTTTCTACCCCTTCGTTACAGCATTTTATTATGCTTGCCAAGCTTTACGACGTTTCTTACGAGGATTTATTGGAATAAAATATTTTAACACGTCATTCTGTGTGAAGTCTTTATTAAAAGCTTTGCACACTTAATTGTCATTCTGCGCGAGCGTAGCGATGCTTTGCACACTTAATTGTCATTCTGCGCGAGCGTAGCGATGCTTTGCACACTTCGTTGTCATTCTGCGCGAGCGTAGCGATGCTTTGCACACTTCGTTGTCATTCTGAACGCAGTGAAGAATCTTTTCAATAATAATGTGCAAAACGCAGTGAAGAATCTATATGTTCAGATCCTTCGCTTACGCTCAGGATGACGGTAAAAGAAAAACTATGCAATTCGGACAAAGATTTAAAGAAGTACGCAAGCAGTGCGGCTATACGCAAAAGCAAATAGCGGATTTACTGAAAATAGAGCAGTCAAACATTAGCGACTGGGAAAACGACGTTTCCCGCCCCGAGTACGAAAACCTTATCGCCTTAGCGGAAATTTACGGTGAAACGCTTGAAAGTCTGCTTGGGATAGAGCTGTAAAACCACATAAAAAACGGTCTGTGTTATCCACACAGACCGTTTTCATTTTATTTTTACTTTTTCATTGCGTCTATCTGCTTAGCGACTTCGTCCTGCAAATTTTCGCTTTTCTTTTCAAGTCCTTCGCCCATTTCGAAGCGGACGAATTTTGTAACCTTGAACTTATTGCCGATAACCTGAGAAATCTTCTGGCTGTCGTCCTTTACGTAAGCCTGGTCTAAAAGGCAGTTGTCCTGATAAAATTTACCCATCTTGCCCGCGACTATTTTTTCAAGAATTTCCTTGGGTTTGTTCGCGTTCTTCGGGTCGTTCTGCATCTGGACAAGCATTATTTCCTTTTCCTTGTCAAGCACGTCTGCGGGAACTTCCGCGGAATTTACGTACGAAGGCTTAGCCGCCGCTATCTGCAACGCAACGTCGTGAAGAATTTCTTCCGCGCCTGCGTTGAAGTCGCAAGCTTCGACCATGACGCCGACCTTGCCGCCCATGTGAATATAAGTTTCGATTTTACCGCTTGTTTCGTAAACGGCAAACCTGCGGATGGAAATTTTTTCGCCTATTACCGCCGTCTGGGACGTGATATAATCTTTAACGGTGCCGCCGCCTATTTTGCAAGCGCCCAGCGCTTCGACGTCGGCGGGTTTGTTTTCAGCGATAACCTTTGCCACGCCGTCAACTATTTCATGGAATTTGTCTCCGCGCGAAACGAAGTCGCTTTCGCAGTTTACTTCCACAAGCACGCCAACGCCGCACTTCGTACAGACGTATGCGCCGACCGCGCCTTCCGCTGCGATTCTGCCTTCCTTTTTAACCGCTTTTGCAATGCCGCGTTCTCTCAACAGCTCGGCAGCCTTCTCCATATCGCCGTCCGCGTCTGTCAACGCCTTTTTGCACTCCAACATTCCTGCGCCGCTTTTCTCGCGCAAAGTCATAACGTCTTTAGCCGTAAATGCCATATTAACTCCTTATTCCGCCTTTTCGGCATTTTCTTCGACCGTTTCGGTCTTCTTCTTTCTGGTTGTCTTTTTAACGGGCTTAACTTCTTCAGTCTGCTCCGCCTTGACTTCTTCCTTTACTTCCTCTGCGGCAGCCGCCTTTTTGACGGTTCTCTTTGCCTTGGGTTTTTCAGCCGTTTCCTCTGCGGGAGCTTCCTCTTTAACTTCTTCCGCAGCTTTCTTTACGGTCTTTTTGGTTGCGGGTTTCTTTGCGGGGGCTTCCTCCGCGACAGCTTCCGCTTTAACTTCCTCTGCGGGAGCTTCCTCGTTAGCGACTACTTCCTCTATAGACGCGGGTTCCGCACTTTCTTCGGGAATGTCGTAAACGGGGGTCTCGCCCTGGTTTGCCTCTATAACCGCGTTGGCAATAACGGAAGAAATAAGTTTTACCGCCCTTATTGCGTCGTCGTTACCGGGAATTACGCAGTCGATAACGTCGGGGTCGCAGTTGGTGTCCGTGATTGCCACTATGGGAATGTTAAGCTTGCGCGCTTCTTTAACCGCAATTTCTTCCTTGTGGGGGTCGACTATAAACATAACGCCGGGAAGCTTGTTCATATCCCTTATGCCGTTGAGATTTACCTGAAGCTTGCCCATTTCTTCTTTAAGCTTTGCCACTTCCTTTTTGGGAAGAAGATCGAACTCGCCGGAAAGCTCCATTTTTTCAAGCTTGACCATTCTGTCAATGCGCGAACGTATCGTCTTGAAGTTGGTGAGCGTACCGCCCAGCCAACGCGAATTTACATAGTACATGCCGCAGCGCTCCGCCTCTTCCTTTACGGCGTCCTGAGCCTGCTTTTTTGTTCCGACGAAAAGAATGGTCTTGCCGTCCTTGACCGCTTCGACCACGTACTTATACGCTTCCTCGACAAGTCCTACGGTTATCTGCAAGTCGATGATATGAATATCGTTTCTTGCGGCGTAGATGTACTTATCCATTTTGGGATTCCATTTTTTCGTCTGATGCCCGAAGTGTACGCCCGCTTCGAGCAACTGTTTCATTGTTATAACCGCCATTTCAATTCCTCCGTTTACCTCCCCGAAAGCGCGGTTTTTAAGGCGTTTATTGCGGCACTGAAAGTATTTTGCCGCCACGGGACGCCCGCCCCTCGGGTGTGAATTTTTATAGCCTTAATATTTTAGCAAAGTTTTATTGTAATGTAAAGCGGTTTTCGCGGAATGTGAAAAAATTTTTTATACCCGTAAAATACGTGCGCGGACGTAAATGCGTCCGCGCACAAGTAGTTACAGTATATAACTTAAATTTGCGACAGTCAAAGTTTTAGCCGTTTCCGACGTTTGCAAAACAAATAAAAATAAATTAATTTTCTTCCGCGTCCGACTCGTCGGCTTCCTGCTGGTAAAAATCGAAAACCTCCTGCAAAAGGTTTTCGTCCTCGATTGGTTCAAGCGTTTCCTCCGCTTCGTTAAGGCGGAAAATAACCACCTCGTCCTCGGCGATACCGTCGTTCGGCTCGGCGGCAAGCAAAAGGGTGTATTTTTCGCCCTTGTACTCGGTCACGTCCAAAAGGCGGAAATTAATAACGCGCCCCTCGTCGTCGATAAGCTCTATAAGGTCGCCCTGTTCTTCTTCCAATATATCTTCCTCGTTCATATTATACTCCTTTTTTATTTATGCGGCGCAGGTATCCGTCGAGAATATTAGCCGCGGCAAGCGAGTCGACGTAATTTTTACGCTTTTCCCTGCGCATACCCTCGGAAATAAGCGTTTCATGCGCCATTTGCGTGGTAAACCTTTCGTCCTCGCATACGACGGGAATTGCCGTTTTAGCTTTCAGCCTTTCGATAAATACCCTCGTTTTTTCCGTCTGCACGGCTTCGGTTCCGTCGAAGTTGACGGGCAGACCGCACACGATAAGCGTCGCGCCCTTTTCCGCAGCAATATTCGCAACCGCGTCCACGTCCTCCGAAAAGCCCTTCCTGAAATACGTGAAGGACGGCAAAGCGTAGGTGTTGAAAGGGTCCGACACCGCCACGCCTATGCGCTTGTCGCCTATATCGAACGCAACGTATCTTTCCATATGCAAAGTATAACACAAAACTTTTTTTATTGCAACAAGAAAATATTGCCGCGCAAAACTGCGCGGCAATATTCGGGTTTTACCCTTAGGACTGCGACTGAGAGCCGCCTTCCATCTTTTCAAGCTTACTGTCGATATACTGTTCCGCCTTCTGCATTAAATCTTCCTGATTTTTCTTAACGAGATTGCGTACCTTACAGTTGTTTGCGACTATAAGCGCGCCGCCCGCCATACCGAGCACGGCGCCAAGAATAAACTTCTCCACTTTTATCTCCTTGTAAGAGGGCGTGAATTTTCCCCTTGATAAAAGTATGGGTATGTGCGACGGACATTATGTTTGTAAAAATTTGTAAGTCAATCGCTTAAATTTTTTATTTGCAATTTCAAAAGCGAATTTTCGTCCGTCAGCTTTTTTATTAGGGAGGCAAGCCGCTTGTTCTCCTCTTTAAGTCCGCTTGCAAGCTTGTCGTAAAGGTTGTTTATTTCGTCTTCGAGCTTTTTGCGGTTTTCGTCCGCACTGCCGGCAAGTCCGCACTCGCGCATAAGCCGCTCTATCCGTTCGGGCTGTTTTACAAGCACGTTGCGATACTTGTTCTGATACCTGAGCATAAGTTTATCGTCTCCGCCAGAAAGGTTTAAAACCGCCTTCCTTACCGAAATTCCCCTGCTTTTCTGCGAGAGAATGGCTTTCAGCATATCGTCGGTTTCCGTTTCCGAAAAAGCCGTAATTTTTTCAGCTTTAAGTCCCGTGCCGCGCAAAAGCTTTTTCACCCTGTCGTCGCCGCTTGTCCTTAAAAGCGCATAATAATAATTCCTTACGCTGCCCTTCGCCCTGCCCGTCTTTTTGGCATAACCGTCAAACATGCCCGAAAGGGTTTTGCCCTCCTTCCTGCCCTCGCAAATGTACCGCACCAAATTTTTCGCCTCGTCTTCCGTATAGCCGTTGATTTTATTCATTTTCATTCCTCCTGACAGTGTATGTATTGACATAATTTTGTCCGCGTAAACATTAATTAGTACTGAAAGGAAACAAAAATGAGAGTGTATTTTTTATCATACGCGCCCGCCGCGCTTAAACTTAACGGAATGTATCTTGGCACGGTGGACGGCTTTGAAAGGCACGTAAGTTTGGACCCCGCGGACGGAGTTTTGGCGGAAATTGTGCCGTACGACAATTTTCAGCCCCTCAACTTCCGTCTGAATACGGAATTTTTTGCAGCGCCGCCGACCTTTGCAGACGTATATCTTACGGAAGGCGACGCGATAATTTATATACGGGAATTCGAGCCGAAAATCGCAAAACTGGACGTGATTTACCAAACAAGATTTGCGGGGAATTTGGTAACCGTGTTTTCGCAGGGGAGAATTTACCTTTCGGTTGAGGGGGCGGAATACTCGCTCAACGCTTTGCCGCAATGCTTTTCTTCCCTGTCGGCGGAGGAAAAAACGCTTGCGGGATACAAAGTGCTTGCCTTATACGGCGGCGGAATGATGATTGTTATTTCCGAAAACGGCAAAATTATTTATATGAACTCCGCGGAAAACGTCGGGTTTAACGGCGGTCTCGGCGTAACGGTAAACTTCGAAACCTGCACGGCGGCAAAAGCCGAGTGTTACTTTGCCTACGACGGAGAAAAGCTGGAGCTTGTATCCAGCAGAACGATAGAAATGCGTCCGCCCGAAAAAAATATACTGCATTTCGCATTTTTCGAAAGCGTCTTAACGCGCGGCGATTACGGGAAATATCTGGACGAAAGTCTTTTGCCAAAGGCGGACGCGCTTAAAAACTATCTCGGCAACTTTGTAGGCGTGACCGTACCGACTGAAAATTTTTATTCCGCCCACGGCGATATAGCCGCCGCGGGGCTTGTTTATCCGCGCGGCAAAAATCTGTTTGAAATAAAATATTTCGCCGTAGATTTCAACGGCGAAAAGATAAGCAATATTTATCCCGTGGAATAAAATAAGACCCGACCGCTTTACGAAAAAGCTGATAACCCGAATGCGCGTTTAATACGCGCCGTCGCGTTAAGGTCGGGTCGGTTGCGCCCCTCTTGTCATTCTGCGCGAGCGTAGCGTCGTACCGAAGGCGCAAGACTTACGCTTTGCACACTTCATTGTCATTCTGAACCCCTTCACGGGGTGAAGAATCTTTTCGATTATAGTGTGCAAAACGAAGCGAGCAATCTTTCAGATACTTCGCTGACGCTCAGTATGACATTGTCTGTCATTCCGAACGAAGCCTTTTGTCATTCTGAACGAACACTCTTGTCATTCTGAACTTAGACTTTTGTCATTCTGAACCCCTTTACGGGGTGAAGAATCTTGTAGATACTTCGCTGACGCTCAGTATGACGTAAGGGGGCATAACGGCGGTTCCCTTCACAAAGATTATAAAGGGCATGACGGCGGGTCTCGCCAACCGTAAGGAAAACGGTTGCCTCGGTAAGCAAAGCTTCGGTACGACACCGCAAACGCGTTGTTATGCGTTTGCTCGTCTCGCGTTGCGCAAACAGCGGGTGTCCGCTGTTTGCGGAAAATGCAACGCTCGTCCGTTCACAAAGAAAGACTGTTGAGATAATCTCTCTCGCCCTTTAAAAATTTAATTAATCCGTCCGAAAGTCAATGTACTTTTCGGATACAGTAATACGCGGTTGTAAAGCGCAGGCCGCACAGCCAACATACGTGCAGAGTACATAGTGTACCCGTATCCTGATGAAGTCAGGTAAACAGAATAGTACGCATACCCACTATAGCCGGAACGCAGCCAAGTAATTTAAAAAACCGCCGCCGAAAGCATTATAGCTTAAAGCATATTTCTTGTAAAGCGCAGGCCGCACAGCTAACCGAAGTGCGTTGTACGTGTTTAGCCAATAGCCCAAAGAAGTCATGTAATTAGCGATGTACGCATAAGCACTATAACCGGAACGCAGCCAAGTGTAGTCTGTAATAAGTTTAAAAAACCGTCGCCGTTGATATTGTAGCATTGTTTTTCTACCTTGTCATCCTGAGCGTTAGCGAAGGATCTGAAAGATTCTTCGTTTCACTTTGCACATAATTATTGAAAAGATTCTTCACTTCGTTCAGAATAACAATAAGGTGTGCAAAGCTTCTCTATGCTCGCGCAGAATTACAGTGGATACAACCGCTTTGATGAGTCGCAGGCCGCACCGCTTGGGTAAGGCAAGAATATGTGTAAGTCATAGTTTCGCCGGCAGTCAGATACCGAGTGTAACCTGCACAGCCTATATCGCCGGAACGCAGCCAAGTGTAGCCTGATAATTTAAAAAAACCGTCGCCGCATCTATTATAACATATAATTCTTTGCAATTCAACAGCGTCGTCGGGTAAAAATTTAAAAATGCATATTGCAATTTCCGACATTGTATGATATTATTTTCATAGTATAATAAAAAGGAGAGAAAAATGGATAATCTGCTTTTGATTATCGTGGGCGCGGCGGTAATTCTTGCCGTGGCGTATGCGATATTCAATTACTTCTGCGTCAAGAAGATGGAAGAAGGAACCGACCGCATGGGCGAAATTGCCGGTGCCGTGCGCATAGGCGCAAACGCCTTTATCCGTTACGAGTACAAACTGGTTGCCATAATCGGCTCGGTCATAGCCGTAGTCGTGTTTCTTGTCATCAGCTGGCAGGCTGCCATAGCTTTCGTAATCGGCGCGGTAATGAGCGCGACGGCGGGCTGGGTCGGTATGAAAATTGCCACTTACGCCAACGTGCGCGTAACCAATAAGGCAAGGGAAACGGGCGATTTGGGCAAAACTTTGAAAGTTGCGTTTAAGGGCGGCTCGGTCATGGGGCTTTGCGTAGCGGGATTCGCGCTTCTGGGCGTAATAGTAGTCTTCTGCGTGTTCGGTCTTGCCGCTCACCAAATAAAGGATATAGCCGACGGCACCGTGGGTAAAAACTTTATAACCAAACTTCCCTCTTCGTTTACCATGACCCTTTCGGGCTATGCGCTGGGTTGTTCCATAATAGCAATGTTCAACCGCGTGGGCGGCGGAATTTATACCAAAGCCGCGGATATGGGTGCGGATTTGGTAGGTAAGACGGAAGCTCACATTCCCGAGGACGACCCCAGAAACCCCGCAACAATAGCGGACAATGTCGGTGATAACGTCGGCGACGTTGCGGGACTCGGAAGCGACCTTCTCGAAAGCTACGTCGGCGCTGTTTTATCCGCCGTAATGCTCGCTTGCGAGCTGTTCATGCACGGTAAATTCGCCGATACTCAATTTTTGAATAAGCTTCTTCTTTTCCCCGTAGTGTTTGCGGGTTGCGGACTTCTTTCCTGCATAATAGGTATTTCCTACGTGCTTATTAAACCCCGTCTTTCCAAAAACGTACATATGGAACTGAACATCGCCACCTGGATTTCCGCGGGCGCAACCGTTGCCGCAGGCGTGCTTTTAAGCTATTTTATGTTCAGAGATATCGACGCCGCCGTAATGAAAGCGGGCGCGGGCTTCAAGGTCGGCGCGTTCAGCCCCTGGCTTGCCGCGGTGTGCGGAATTATTGCGGGCATCGTTATAGGAATTATTTCGGAGTATTACACCAGTTACGACTATAAACCCACCAAAAAGATAGCACAGTCCTCAAAGGAAGGACCCGCCCTTACAGTAACGCAGGGACTTGCAAACGGAATGATAAGCTGTATGCTTCCCGTAGTCGTGCTTGCCGTGGCAATATTCGGCTCTTACCAGCTTGCAGGCATGTACGGCATAGCTTGCGCGGCGTTCGGAATGCTTTCGTTCGTGGCGGCAACCGTTTCGGTGGATACGTACGGACCCATTTCAGACAACGCGGGCGGCATTGCGGAAATGAGCGGACTTGACCCTTCCGTCAGGGAAATTACCGACAAGCTTGACAGCGTTGGCAACACCACCGCGGCGATAGGCAAGGGCTTTGCGATAGGTTCTGCGGCGTTTGCGGCTTTGTCGCTTATGACCTCTTATCTGTACGCGTTTACAGGCGTGGAGGCTAAGGAATTGATTATAAACCTGATAGACCCGCTTACCCTGTGCGGCGCGCTGTGCGGAGCGGCGCTTCCTTTCCTGTTCTCGGGCATGCTTATCGAAGCGGTTGCAAAAGCGGCGCGGAAAATGGTTGACGAGGTTCGTCGCCAGTTTAAGGAAATACCCGGGCTTTTGGAAGGCGAAACCCTGCCCGATTATAAAACGTGTATCGAAATTTCCTCACAGGGCGCACTTAAAGAAATGCGCGTCCCCTGCATTATGTGCATACTTTTCCCGTTAGTCACGGGGTTTGTATTCGGTCCGATGTTCGTCGCGGGGATACTTATCGGCGCCACGATAGCGGCAATTATGCTTGCGGTGTTCTGCGGAAACGCGGGCGGCGCATGGGATAACGCCAAAAAGTATATCGAAGCAGGCGGAGTAGAGGGCGAGGGCAAGGGTACGCCCGCGCACGACGCGTCCGTCGTCGGCGACACCGTAGGCGACCCGTTGAAGGATACCGTAGGACCGTCTTTGGATATACTTATAAAAATTATGTCTACCGTATCGCTTGTTGCGGTCGTAGTTTTCAGCAAATACAATTTATTCGGTGTGTTGGGCTGGAACTGAAATTAACATAAAAAAAGCGCGGAAAATTTCCGCGCTTTTTTTATGCGGTAAAACCCGACCGCTTTACGAAAAAGCCGATAACCCGAATGCGCGTTTAATACGCGCCGTCGCGTTAAGGTCGGGTCGGTTGCG
>CAJTRW010000028.1 GCA_910578765.1 uncultured Christensenella sp. | reverse complement strand
GGGCGCGCAGCGTTCGTCGTACCGAAGCACAAGGTGCTTGCCACTCCGCCATCTCTGCAATTTTAATGAAACAAGTCAGAGAGTGGGCGGGCGCGCAGCGTTCGTCGTACCGAAGCACAAGGTGCTTGCCACTCCGCCATCTCTGCAATTTTAATGAAACAAGTCAGAGAGTGGGCGGGCGCGCAGCGTTCGTCGTACCGAAGCACAAGGTGCTTGCCACTCCGCCATCTCTGCAATTTTAATGAAACAAGTCAGAGAGTGGGCGGGCGCGCAGCGTTCGTCGTACCGAAGCACAAGGTGCTTGCCACTCCGCCATCTCTGCAATTTTAATGAAACAAGTCAGAGAGTGGGCGGGCGCGCAGCGTTCGTCGTACCGAAGCACAAGGTGCTTGCCACTCCGCCATCTCCGTAAAAGGCAAACCGAACTTTGCACAAAAGCGACGGTTTGTTCTTTCTGTTTGTCTTTGTGCTATTATAATATTAAAAAAACGACAAAAAGGCAAGCGTTTTTATCGAGTTTTTAATTATTTGACTTTTTTGAGGTTTCAATTTATACTTAAAACACAGAGAGGTACGATATGTCAACTTCAAAGCAATTTATCGAATATTTTATTGACCGTACGACGGGGATCGGGGATATTACTTTAAAGTCTATGATGGGTGAATATCTTATATATTACCGCGGTAAACTTGTAGGTGATATATGCGATAACCGAGTATTGATAAAACCCGTCTCGTCAGCGCAAAATTTAATGCCGTCCGCCGACATGCAACCGCCTTATCAAGGTGCTAACGCTATGCTTGTGCTGGATAATTTTGAGGATACGGATTTTGTTAAAAATTTATTCGGGGCAATGTATGCCGAGCTACCTGAGCCTAAAGCAAAAAAGAGGAGGACGGTACAGGGTTGAAAATTATAGACGCGCATGCACATGTCGCGCAGTATGTTAGCGGTTTTACTTCGCGCGGAGAGTTGCGTGCAATAGGACACGGAAAGGCACAGTATGCGACAGGTGAAATATTTCAGATGTTTCCTGCGGAGTTGGGTGATTGCGGTGTTTCTCCGGAAGCTTTGATTAAAGTCATGGATAAAAACGGAGTGGATAAGTCCGTATTGCTTCAGGGTAATTTTTTGGGTTTTCAAAACGAATACACTTTTGAAGCTATAAAAAAGTATCCGCCAAGGTTTACCGGTGCCGCTACGTACGACCCTTTTTGCAATAAAGCGGAAGACGTTAAAAAGAGATTGTTTGACGAGCTTGGCTTTAAAACAGTCAAATTCGAGCTCTCCGACGGCTCGGGGCTGATGGCGAACCGGCCGCCGGTGGATTTGGACGGCGATATAATCAACGGCTGTTTCAAATATGCGGAAGAAAGAAATTTGACGGTGGTTTTGGATATAGGTAGACCGCGCTGTCCCTGTTGGCAGGTTGACGCGCTTGCTTCCGCGGTTTCGAAATATCCCGACGTAACTTTTGTAATTTGTCATCTGCTTGCGCCGCAGCGGGGTGACGCCGAACTTTTGAAACGCTCGCTCGGTAAACTTGTAAGGGACAACGTTTATTTCGATTTGGCGTCATTGCCCAATAATCAGAAACCGGAAGTATATCCTTATCCGTCAGCCGCAATACATTTGAGTACAGCAAAAGCGGTGGTGGGCGCGGAAAAATTGATGTTCGGTACGGATATGCCCTGTACTCTGGCGAGAGACAGTTACTCTAATTTGAAAAACTATATTATTGAAAGCAATGTTTTTACCGCAAGGGAGCTTGAAGACGTTTTTTATAATACGGCTGAAAAAATTTATTTTTGACATATAAGCACAGCTTATATGCGGACATATAAACGGTTATGTTATACCACGGAATTTAAGTTTGATAAATCTTAACTTCCGTGGTATAATTTTATTGAAATATTTGTTGAGGAGCAATATTAAATGAATTACGTCCAGACAGTTTTGGAAAATTTAAAAAAACAAAATCCCAACGAGCCCGAGTTTCATCAGGCGGCTACCGAAATACTTTCAACGATTGCGCCTGTTGTCGAAAAGCATCCCGAATACGAGGCGGCGGGACTTCTTGAAAGATTTGTCGAGCCGGAAAGAGTCATCATGTTCCGCGTTCCTTGGGTTGACGACAGCGGAAGGGTGAGGGTTAATAAAGGATATAGGGTACAGTTTAACAGTGCCATAGGTCCTTACAAAGGCGGATTAAGGTTTCATCCTTCTGTAAATTTGTCTATTATAAAATTTTTGGGACTGGAACAGATTTTGAAAAACAGCCTTACGGGACTTCCGATAGGCGGCGGTAAAGGCGGCGCCGATTTTGACCCGAAAGGTAAATCCGATAGGGAGGTTATGGCTTTTTGTCAAAGCTTTATGACGGAGCTATACCGTCATATCGGGGCAGATACGGACGTTCCTGCCGGTGACGTCGGGGTCGGCGGCAGAGAAATAGGATATCTTTTCGGGCAGTATAAGAGGATTCGCGACGAGCATGTGGGCGTACTTACAGGCAGAGGAATATCGTACGGCGGAAGTCTTGCAAGGAAGGAGGCAACCGGTTATGGGCTTGTATATATCACGGAAGAAGCTTTAAACGCGTGCGGAGACAGCTTTAAGGGTAAAACTGTAATAATATCCGGTTCCGGCAACGTTGCTATTTATGCGTGTGAAAAGGCGCAGAGTCTCGGTGCTAAAGTAGTGGCAATGTATGATTCCGACGGATACGTATACGACCCCGAAGGAATACGTTTGGATATTATAAAAGAAATAAAAGAAGTTAAGCGCGGAAGAATTAAAGAATATGCCGCCAAAGTGAAAAGCGCAAAATACAGCGACGGCTGTAAAGGTATTTGGACTATCCCTTGCGATATTGCTTTGCCTTGTGCAATCCAGAACGAGATTGATGCGGAATCGGCCAACGCGCTTGTCAAAAACGGTGTAAAGTGCGTTGCGGAGGGGGCGAACATGCCGTCCACTTTGGAGGCAATAGATATTTTTCAAAAAAGCGGAGTAATTTTCCTGCCTGCCAAAGCCGCCAATGCGGGCGGCGTAGCGACGTCTGCTTTGGAAATGGCGCAGTCTTCCGGCAGATTGTTCTGGACGTTCGAAGAAGTTGATAAAAAACTTAAAAGCATAATGATAAATATTTATCATAATATCGATAGCGCCGCAAACGAATACGGCTGTAAAGGCAATTATGTCTTGGGCGCAAATATAGCAGGATTTTTAAAGGTTGCCGAAGCTATGATGGCGCACGGCGTGGTATAATATGAATACGCATTTAAGGCTGCACCTTTTAAGGTGTAGCCTTTTTAAATGTTGACATAATTGTTAAATCTGTTATAATATAATAGGTGAAATTATGACTACTTTAGAAATTTTGGAAAATGCAAAAAGAGTGAAAACCTCGCTTGCGCTAATGTCTTCCGAACAAAAAACTGCTGCGTTAATAAATATGGCTGAGGCGCTTGAGGAGGACGTTGAAAGTATTTTACGTGCAAACAATGCCGATTTAAACGCAATGCGCAGTACTTTGTCAGACATAAACGTTGAAAAGGCTGCTCTTTCTGCGGAATTAATTCATGCAATGGCGGAAAATTTACGCGCTGTTGCCAAGCTTCCCGACCCAATCGGGAAAGCGTTGAATGAAACGGTTGGGGATTGGTATGTTTCCTGTAAAGTTGCCGTACCGCTTGGTGTAGCTGCGTTTGTATATGAAAACAAACCGAGCGTTACGACGGATATTGCGGCGCTTTCGTTGAAAAGCGGGAACGTGTGCGTATTAAAATGCGGCAGCGAAGTTTATTCGTCCGTAAGGGCTATAATTGTCGCGCTTCGCAAAGGGCTCAAAAAAGCGGGCGTGTCGCTGAACGCGGTAAATCTTATCGAGGATACGTCGGAAGAATCCGTTCTTACCATGTTGTCTGCAAATGATTATTTAGATGTTTTGATAGCGCGCGGCGGAAAAAATCTCGGGCTTGCCTGTCGCGAGTATGCAAAGGTGCCGTGTATATTTATGGGCGCGGGAATTTGTCATGTATACGTTGACGAGTTTGCGGATGAAAAAACCGCATTGGATATTTTGGAAAAATCAAAATGTGTCGACCCCGCCGAAGGCAACGCGGCGGAAGTTTGTATAGTTCACAAAAGCATTGCACATGACTTTCTTCCAAAGCTTTATGCGAGGCTTGTTAATGAAAAATATCCCACTCCCGTAAATTTTAAATTGGACGAACCGTCGTTAGGTATCATAGGCGAACTGGACGGTTGCGACGCGGCGACTGAGGACGACTTCGATAAAGAATTTTTGAATTACACTTTGGCTGTAAAAATTGTTGACAATATTAAAGAAGCGGTTGCTCATATAGCTGCTCATTCGACAGGTCACACCGACTGTATCGTGACCGAAAACGAAGAAAATGCAAAGTACTTTATGCGGGCGGTCGATAGCGCGGCTGTATGTGTAAACGTTGCGACTGTTTCGGCGGAAGATGATGAAAGCGTTTTGGATTCCGGCATAGGTATTTCTACGCAAAAGATGCACGCGCGCGGACCGGTGAAGTTGCAAGATCTCACTTCGTATAAATATATAATAACGCGCTGTAAGGCTTAGCGTTAAGTTTTAAATAATTTTTTTATTCGGTTGACATTTTATAAGAATCATAATATAATAAAACACGTGTTGCGCAACACGTGTTTTATTATATGGGGAGGGGAATATGCCGCCGAAAGCAAAATTTACAAAAGAGGAAGTAATTAAGGCAGGTCTGGAAATTGTCAGGCGGGACGGGTTTGAAGCGCTCACTGCCAGGGCGCTCGGCAGCAAGCTGAACAGTTCGCCCCGGCCGATTTTTTCACTGTTTGAAAGCATGGAAGAAGTCCGGTCAGAAGTCTTGTCGTCGGCAAAAGAGTTGTACGGCACTTATCAGGAATGCGGACTGAGCGAGGAAAACGCGTTCAAAGGTTCCGGCATGGGTTATATAAGGTTCGCGGTTGAGCAGCCAAAGCTTTTTCAGCTTTTATTTATGAAAGAAGCCGTTAGCGTCCCCGATGTAAATAACGTATTAATGCAGATAGACGGTTATCACGAGAAAATTCTTGCCGCGGTTCAGACCCAATACGGCTTCGGCTACGAGACTGCAAAAAAATTGTATTTACACATGTGGGTATATTCCCACGGCATAGCGGTGTTGCTTGCTACAAACGTGTGCAAATTTACGCAGGACGAAATTTCGTTTATGCTCAATGAAGTTTGTTCCGGACTGATCAGAAAATATAAAACCGAGGAAGAAAAATGATAGAAGCCTTAAACATATATAAGTCCTTCAAAAACGGAACCGTAAAAGTTCTTAAAGACGTATCGGTTAAAATAGACCGCGGAAGCTTTGTTATAATTCTCGGTGCGTCGGGTTCGGGTAAATCTACCCTTTTAAACGTATTGTCGGGTTTGGAGCGTCCGGACAGCGGCAGTATAACCGTCAACGGGCAGGATATTACGTCTATGACGGATAAAAATTTAACTCGGTTCAGACGGGTGCAGGTCGGCTTCATTTTTCAGCAATATCATTTGTTGGAGAATTTGAACGTAGACAAAAACGTTAAAATGGGCGCAGATTTGATAAAAAACAAGGACTATCGCGAAATTATAAATAAAGTCGGTCTGTCTGACAAATTGAACAGTAAACCGTCAGAGCTTTCCGGCGGAGAACAGCAACGCGTCTGTATCGCGCGCGCCCTGGCTAAAAAGCCTAACCTGCTTTTTTTGGACGAACCTACGGGCGCTCTTGACGAAGCTACCGGAAGGGCAATCTTGGATTATATTATAAATTTACAGCGAGAAACAGGTTTTACGATGGTTATGGTAACGCATAACGAAAATATTGCCGATACCGCGGATACGGTAATTAAAATGAACAGCGGTAAAATTTCGGAAATTTACAAAAATAAGGCTTTGAAGACCGCCTATGAAATAGGGTGGTAATATGGTAATAAGTTTAAAAGGCGGCGTAAAGCTTATAGGCATATCCGTAATTTGTTTTTGTGCGGTATTTGTATGCACTTTCTTTATTAATTATTATATAGACGCAAGCGCGGCTGCGCCCAATGTTACGGAAGGGATGAAAGCCGTCTATGAAGGACAGCTGGCAACGGCAAAAATTTCCTGTGCGTTAAGCGGTTGCTGTCTTACCGTAATAGCGTTTTTCATGCTGGCGTTTTATGTAAAGCTCTACGTCGACGGACACAGCAGGCAACTTGGAATTTTAAAGGCAATGGGGTATTCCGACCGTGAATTGGCTTTAAAGTTTTGGGTTTTCGGGTTAAGCGTATTTATAGGCGCGGTTTTAGGTTGCGGAGCGGGGTATGCGGCTATGCCGCTTGTTTACGGGCAAATGACTGTGGAAGGGCTTGAAATTCCCGTTAAATTTCATTTCTGGCTGCCGTTGCTTCTAATTTCCGTGCCCACGGTTATTTTTTCCTTGTTTTCATGCGGATACGCTTATTTTGCGTTGAAGCGGCCTGTTTCGTGTTTATTAAAGTGTAAAACGGAAAGAAATCGATTTAAGATTAAAAAAAGCAAACCGTCGCGCAACGGTAAAGAGCATAGCTTTCTTATGGAAATGTGTTTGAAAACTTTATCCGGCAAAAAAATGCTTGCGTTTTTTATTGCCTTTGCGTCTTTCTGTTTTTCTGCCATGATTCAAATGGGCGGAGCTATGTACGATTTGAACAGCGGGGCGATGGGGCCTATGATTCTTATTATAGGTATTGTGTTGGCTTCGACAACTATGTTTATTGCAATGACGGCATTGATAAACTCAAACATAAAAAATATTGCAATTATGAAAGCTTTCGGTTACTCGGTAAAGGAGTGCGCTTCGGCGCTTTTTACGGGTTACGTGCCTTGCGCGCTTATAGGTTTCGGAATAGGCACAGGCTACCAGTTTTTAATTTTGCGCTCAATGGTGGACTTATTTTTTAAGGAATATTCTCTTAAATTCGATTTTAACGTGTCGGTTTTCTTTATAACGTTGAAAATGAAAAATATTTCCGTTAAGGAAGTTGCCGAAGAAAATTAAATTTCATTCTGTCATTAAAACAATTGATTTTTTTATGCGGTTGTAGTATTATATTTTAGCGCAAAATAATATGCTTCCGTAGTTAAATGGATATAACAGCCCCCTCCTAAGGGGCAGTTCCGGGTTCGATTCCCAGCGGGAGTACCAAAAATAATAATTTCATTCGGCTTATAAGGCAGAAGCAATGTTATGAAAAAAATACCGGTTGTTTTTTGCGCTATGTGTGTTATAGCTTCGGCAATTTATTTTGCGTCGTGCGGCTTGGGCTATGCAAAAATTACAGGAATAAAAGTTTCGGTTGTTTTGCCCGATGCCGATAATTACAGCGACGCGCTTGCCGACAGTTCTACTTTATGTGAAAACGATTACGTTTTGGAGACAGGCAAATCCTATCAATTGACTGTCGAATATACCGCGTCCGGCGGAAGTAAATTTCCCGGTTTCGGCGATATTAACGATATTGAATTGTTTTACGATAGCGAAATTTTTAAAATTACTCCTCCGAATGTGGAATTCGTGCAAACTGTCAGATACGAATTGGTTTGCTTAAGGTCTGTCAATTATGCCGCAGTGATTGTGCAGGAGGGCGAGTATACCGCATCGGTAATAATAAGCGCAAAATAAAGACGTTTCAGTTAAAGAAAACTCACTAAACAATTTAAGCGGCGTGAGTTTTTTATTTCGGCAATTAAAATTTTATATTATAAAGGATAAAACTATGAAAAAACGCAAAAACGAAGATAATCCCGATGCCGAGTTTGCTTGCACTTATTTCCGCGCGTCCGACGACGAGGGCAACGAATTGGTTGCGGTTACCGGTCCCGATTGTAAAACCCATACGTTTAAGCTTTTGGGAATAGAGGAGATTGGAGGAGAGCCGATTTTGATTTTGACGCCGAGAACGGCGGGCGACGGATACATGGAAAATGAAATTGTGCTCTATCGCGTAGTGAACGACGGCGATGCGATTGTGTTCACCGGTCGACGCGTGCTTTCAAAAGAAGAGTTTGCTATGTTTAACGTCCGCAAACCCAGATAAAAATTATAAATGCGTAATAATAATTAAGTAACACGAAAAAGCGCAACGGAAATTTCCGTTGCGCCGTATTTTTTTATAACAAAATCAAATTACGCCATTGCGTTAAGCTTTTTTGCAAGACCTGACTTTTTGTTTGCCGCGGTATTCTTTTTAAGTACGCCTTTGGACACTGCGCCGTCTATAACGGAACAGGTATACGGGAACTTTTCGGTTGCCGCCGCTTTATCGCCCGCCGCAATCAAGGCAAGAAACTTTTTAACTTCCGTCTTAACCTCGGACTTAACGGCTTTATTTCTTTCCGCCTTTTTTTCCGTAACAAGCACGCGCTTTTTTGCTGACTTTATGTTAGGCATTTAAATTCTCCTTTTGGAATGCTATTAAACTTAGATACTTGAGTAATTTTATCATAAAAAAATTTTGTTGTAAACTGTTTTTCGGCGGCTTTTATCAAAATTTTTAATATATTTCGATTTATCTTAATATTTATATTAATAGTATGGAATCATCAAAAAATCCGCTTGTATGCTTTTTTGACAGCGGTATAGGCGGTCTCGGTTTATTATATGAATGCGTGCACAGATTACCGCGCGTCGACTTTATTTATTTTGCGGATAATTTCCGCGTTCCTTACGGAAATTTAAGTAAAGCGGAAATTTTAAAATATACGGTAGAAGTATTCGATGAAATAAATAAATTAAATCCCGCTGCGGCGGTCGTTGCATGTAATACCGTTACGGCACATTGTATAGAGTATTTAAGGAAAAAGTATCCGTTTAAAATTATAGGCGTGCAGCCTGCCGTCAAACCCGCTGCGGCGTGCGGCAAATGTATCGTCCTTGCCACGGAAGCTACCGCAAAAAGCGACTCTTTAAACAGTCTTGTCAAAGACTACGGCAAGGGTGTTACGGAAGTATTTGCATGTCGCGGTCTTGCGGATTATATCGAACAAAATATTTTCAGTCTGTCGGAAAGTGAAATAATAAAATTTTTGCCTGATGCGGATACGCAAGGGGTAGTCCTTGGCTGTACGCATTATGCCTTTGCGGGCGAGGTAATAGGGAAATACTATAACTGTCCGATTTTTGACGGAATTAAGGGAACGGCAGACAATTTGACTGCAAAATTAGGGATTTCCGACCACTGCACCGCAAGGGCGCATAAAATCATGTTCAGAGGTGGCGATAGCGCCAAAAATAAGGCTGTTTTCAATATGCTTTTAAAGAAAAGAGGTAGTTATTCCCAAAATAGTGGCAATTAGTGTAAAAAAAATTTAAAAAAATCTAATTTTTTTGCGTTCGGTGGTTGACAGTGGTCATTTTAAGTGATATCATATATTTACCGGTCACAAAAAAGGGATAGTTTTAATGTTTTTTCTTACAGGCGAATACGATCATCAGATCGACGCTAAAAACAGAATAAGAATTCCCGCGAAGCTAAAGGGTAGCGAGGATAAGCTTTATTTCTCCAAGGGAACCAATAACTGCATTTTCGTATTTTACGAAGCTGCGGTTAAGGAAAAGCTTGAAAAGATTGAAGAAATAAAAATATCCGAGGTTGAGAAGCAAAAGGGTTTGAGGGCGTTTATGTATTCTCTTAAACTTGTAGAACTTGACCCCCAAGGCAGACTGGTAATTCCTCCCGAGCTTAAAGCTTTCGCTAAAATCAAGAAAGACATAAAGATTTGCGGCTCCGGTTCCAGAATAGAAATCTGGGCAAAAGAAGTTTATGACGAATACTTCTCGGATACCGACGAGAATTTTGACGTAAATTTCAGTTATCTGGATATTTAATATGAAAGATTTTGCGCATATTCCGGTTATGTTGGAGGAGTGCATAAAAGGTTTGAATATCAAACCCGACGGCGTTTATTTTGACGGTACCGTCGGCGGCGGAGGACATTCGTTCGAAATTTTGAAAAGTTCTTCACCGAACGGCAGATTGATTGCAACAGACCTTGACGACGACGCTATTTCGGCGGCAAAGCGCAGGCTAACGCGTTTTGACGGCAGATTCGAAATTTATAAATCAGATTATAAAAATTACGCAGACGTTTTAGACAGAGCGGGCGTTGTACGGTTGGACGGGGCAATTCTCGATTTCGGAGTTTCCAGTTATCAGCTCGATTGCGGAGACAGAGGATTTTCTTATATGAAACCCGACGCTCCTTTGGATATGAGAATGGACAGGTCGGCACGGTTCGACGCCGCGGAATTGCTCAATACGTATCCACAACAACAGATAGCTAAAATTCTTAAAGATTACGGCGAGGAAAAGTTTGCTTGCGAAATAGCCCGCAACGTATGCGCGGCGAGAGAAAGCAAGCCGTTGGAAACCTGCGGGGAATTCGCAGACATAATAGAAAGAAGTATTCCTAAAAAATTCCGTCAAAACGGTCCTTGCGCCAGAAAAAGCTTTCAGGCCGTAAGAATTGCGGTTAACGGCGAACTTGAGGGATTGTACGATTGCGTTTTGGGACTGACCCGACGACTGAACAAAGGCGGAAGAATTGCAATTTTAACTTTTCATTCGTTGGAGGACAGGATTGTCAAACAGGCATTCAGAATGTTGGAATGTGACTGTATATGCGACAAAAGCTTGCCTGTTTGCGTTTGCGGCAAAAAGCAAGAAATTAATATAATAACAAAAAAACCTGTTACGGCGGGCTTGAAAGAAATTGCGGTAAATCCGCGTTCCAAGTGCGCAAAACTCAGAATAGCAGAAAAGATTACCTGATTAAGATAAGGAGAAAAACAATGTCACTCGCGACACCAGTATTGGAAAGAAAGATCGGCGGCGAAGAAGCGGCGGAATACAGAGAAGCTGTATCCGACTGCTCCATGACCGAAGAAGAAAGGCATAATTCGAGAATAAGCGTGAATTATGCAAAGCTTATAAATCCGGAAACAACAATTAAAGATTTGATAGCTAAGGAGCCAGTCCGTCAGCAACAGAAGGATATACTTTTTGCGCCCGTACGCGAGGAGACGGCTAAGCCTTATCTCGTTGAAAACGCGCGCGCCGACGCGGAAATTTTCCGTGCGGACAGTTTGTTTAATAAAAACCGCGTTATGCCCGTTAACGTTGCTGCAACGTGCGCAGCTGAGGAGGAGAACGAAGACCTTCGCCCTACGCAGACCACTATTCAGTACAGAACGGTAGACGTTAAAAAGAACACCGAAGAAGGTAAAATTGTTAACAACGCCGCAACGCGCAAGGCGTCGATGTCTAAAAGAGATAAAATAATAATCGTTGCCGTTGTAGCCGTTATAGTTGCGCTTTTCGTGCTTATAATAGTCAATTCCGCTATTATTTCCGGCATCAACAACAATATCAGCGAATTGCAGACGGTTTTACCCGATGCGGCGGAAAAATATTCCCAGGCGCTTGCGGAAAAAGACGCTTATCTTAATGAAGAAAATCTTTATCAGGTAGTAAGCGACTTTGCGACGGCAAACGGAATGGTTTTGAAATAAGGAGAAAATAAAATCAAAAAAATTTCTAAAGCCGGTTTTTCGGTTACGGTTTTACAAAAGAGGTTATTGTCAATGGGTTTGGCAATAGCCTTTATTTTTTGTCTGATTTTCGCAAGATTGTTTTATGTACAGCTTGTCTGGGGCTCCGAACTTAAATATAAAGCGTCGGACCAGTGGAACCGAGAAATTCCGGTTATCGCCCGCCGAGGGATTATTTCCGACAGAAACGGACAGATACTTGCAGGAAATCTTACTACGTACAGTATTTTCCTGCGTCCGAACGCGGTAAAAAATCCCGAGCATACCGTAACCGTGCTCAGCGAACTGTTTTCGCTTGACGCTGGCGCCTTGCTTGAAAAAATCGGCGGGGGAAAAGTTTCCGAAATAACGGTTGCCAGACAGACGTCGAAAGAAAGCGTTGAAAAATTAATAACGTATAATTTGCCAGGCGTATACTATTCGCGCGATAATTCGCGTCAATATGCATACAACGACGCTTTATGTCAGGTGTTGGGCTTTACCGCCAACGACGGGACCGGGCTTTCGGGTGCGGAAAAATATTATAACGATATTTTAAGCGGAACCAACGGCGAAATAAGCTATACGACCGATATCGTCGGCGTAGAAACCGAAAATCCCGTCGTGGTTTACAGCGAGGCCAAGGCGGGCGACGAAATAAGGCTTACCGTAGACATGGACATTCAGCTTGCCGCAGAAAAAGCTATGCGTAGCGTTTATGCCTCAGCAAATGCCAAAAGAGTTTCTTGCGTAGTGCTCAATCCGCAGAACTTCGACATTCTCGCCATGGTAAATTACCCGTCTTACGACTTGAATGACGTACCGCGCGACGACACGCAAACGCTTAACGCTCTTTCGAGAAACAGTATCGTCTGTGATATATACGAGCCGGGTTCGACTTTTAAGGTTGTAACCGCGGCGGCAAATATAGAGGAGCATTTGCGCGGAAATTCGAAAGCGTTTTCCGAATCCTACATATTTAACAGCAGCAGAACGAGATCGGTAGACGGAACAAAAATAAAATGCTGGTCGGACCATGCAAACGGCAAGCACACAAACCAAACTTTGGCGGAGGCGTTGAATAACAGCTGCAACCCGTGTTTTACTGACATAGCTTTATCGCTCGGAACGGGAACTTTTTATAACTATCTCAATTCATTCGGGTTCGGAAACGTAACCGGTCTGGATTTTAACGGAGAAGCGCTGGGTATGCTCGTTCCGCAATCTCTTGTGCGGGATTGCGACCTTGCCAGAATTGGCTTCGGTCAGACTGTGGCAGTGACGGGCATACAGCTTGCGTGTGCCGTAGCTGCGGCCGTGAACGGAGGTAAATATTATATCCCGCATCTGCTGAAATCCGTAGTGCTTTCCGGCGGAAAAGAAGAAATATATAAGCCCTTGTTGAAGTATAATCCGATAAGCGAGAAAGCTTCTTCCGTGCTCGCTTCCATGCTTGAAGGCGTTGTTACGGAGGGCAGCGGTAAAAAAGCGTATATCGAAGGCTACAGGGTTGGAGGCAAAACGGGAACCGCGCAAAAATACGAGGACGGTCACGTTGCGTCTGGTAAATACGTTTCTTCGTTCGTGGGATTTTTCCCTGCCGATAAGCCGCAGTACCTTGCCTTGATTATCGTAGACGAGCCGCAGGGTGTTTATTACGGCAGTACCGTTGCCGCGCCTGTTGCAAGAGAAATTTTTCAAGATATCATCACGTTAAAAAATATACAGCCATACGTCTGACGGAGTAATTTTATGAAGATTAGCGAAATTTTAAAGGAAATTAAATACAAACGAATCACAGTTGATTCCGATGTGGAAATATCGGGTATATGCACCGACAGCCAAAAAGTGAAGCAAGGCGATTTGTTTATTTGCTACGTCGGTAATATTCACGATTCGCATGACTATGCGGCGGAAGCCGTCAGGGCGGGCGCCGTCGCGGTAATTTGCGAAAGAGCGCTGGATTGCGCCGTTCCGCAGATAATAGTCGACGACGGAAGAAAATGCGTTGCCGCTGTTGCGCGCGCATTTTACGCGTTTGCGGACAAAAAGTTGAAATTAGTCGCCGTTACGGGTACTAACGGTAAGACCACAACAACATATATGCTTGAAAGCATTTTCAAATGCGCCGGAAAAAAATGCGGAGTAATAGGCACTTTGGGCATAAGCTACGGGGACAAATTCGTATCTCCCGAGCTTACTACTCCCGACCCCGTATTTTTGCATTGTATTTTTGCCGATATGGTAAATTGCGGGGTGGAATACGTGTTTATGGAGGTTTCCGCGCACGCGCTCTTCTACGGTAAAACCGACGGTCTTACATTCGACGTGGGTATCTTTACAAACTGTACTCAAGACCATTTGGATTTTTTCGGAAATATGAAAGATTATTCCGAATGTAAAAAGTCGCTTTTTAAAAGCGGAAAATGTAAGTTTTCGGTAATAAATTCCGACGATGAAATAGGGCGTCAGATTTTGAAGCAGGCGTCGGGGGCCGTCAGCTACGGTATAAAAAACCCTGCGGACGTATTCGCCATTGATATCGAGGAACGTATAAACGGAAGCGTTTTTGTTATTAATCTTTTCGACGAATTGTATGAAATCAAGCTGAATATTCCCGCATTGCATAACGTTTACAATGCTATGGCGGCTGCGGCGTGCGCCAAGCTTTTGGGAATTCCGACAGATGCCGTGGCGGAAGGACTTGCCGGTTTGAAAAGCGTTCCGGGAAGATTGGAGCACGTTGCAAAATTCAACGGCGCGGATATATTCGTGGATTTCGCGCATACCCCCGACGGGCTGGAAAAGTCGCTTCAATCTTTAAAAAAATTGTGTGCAGGGAAGCTTTACTGTTTATTCGGGTGCGGCGGAAACAGGGATAAGAGTAAACGGCCGTTAATGGGCGAAATTGCTTCGAAATATGCAGATTTCTGTATTATTACATCGGACAATCCCCGTTTCGAAGATCCTTACGACATAATAACCGATATAGAGGCGGGGATAGATTCCCGCAAAAAAAAGTATGTTACCGTTACGGAACGTGAAACCGCAACCGAATACGCCATAAGACTTTTGGAGAAAAACGATATTCTCCTCGTAGCAGGCAAGGGCGGTGAATATTATCAGGAAATTATGGGAATAAAACACAGCTATAACGATAATACCGTTATTAAGAGAATTATCGGCTGATTTTTTATGAAAACTTATCTTTTGGGAATAATCGCCGCATTTGGCGCTTCGTTTGTCTTGCTTTTGGTTATATTGCCTATTTTGAAGCGGTTAAAGGCAGGACAATACATTTTGGGCTATGTTAAAGAGCATAAAAATAAAGGCGGTACGCCCACAATGGGCGGACTGGCCTTTATTTCTGCGATTATTGCGGTGTCATTGTGTTTAATCGGAATAAAGGACAATAACGTAAATCTCACGCTTGCCGTTACCGGCGGCTTTACGGTTGTGGGATTTTTGGACGATTTTCTTAAAATTTACCGCAAAGACAACGGCGGATTAAAGCCCTACCAAAAAATTATATTTCAGTTGGCGATTGCCGCCGTTGCCGCGGTTTATTGCTATTTAAACGGGCACACGTACGTTAACCTGCCGTTTTGCGGCGGAAAATCCGTCAACTTAAGTTGGGGGATTATTCCCCTTACGTTGTTCATATTTATTGCAACCGTAAACTGCGTTAATCTGACCGACGGACTGGACGGGCTTGCCGGCGGGACAAGCCTTGCTTACTTGTTCATTATGGGTATAATGCTTTGCCTGCAAGTCAACGGTTCCGCCGTCGTATGTTTTGTTGCCGTCGGCGCTTTGGCGGCTTTTTTGATTTTCAATTCGAACAAAGCGTGTATTTTTATGGGGGATACGGGCTCGCTCGCGCTAGGTGGGTTGATTTCTTGCATATCTGTATTTTCGGGAAATTCGCTTTATATACCGATTTTGGGAATAATGTTTGTGGTTTCGGGAATATCCGTTATAGTTCAAGTAATATATTATAAACGGACAAGGCGTAGGATATTTTTAATGGCGCCCCTGCATCATCATTTTCAGATGAAAGGGTATACGGAATGTAAAATTACGTATGCGTATGTAACGGTTACGTCGTTTGTCGGAATATTATGTTTGTTGTTTGTGTGAGGGAAAATGTATTTCAGAAATCAAAAATTTATGGTTGCGGGCATGTCAAAATCAGGCGAAAGCGCTACGCGCTTTCTGTTAAACCGCGGTGCGGAGGTTTACATTTATGACGACTTGGTAAGCGAAAATATTACCGCCGTCATGAACGGACTTGCTTCTTCCGGCGCGCATATAGTAACCGCGGAAAAGTTTTCGGACGCGATACGGATATGCGATCTTTTGGTGTTGAGTCCGGGAATTCCCATTGATAATCCTTTGCCTGTTGCTTTCAGGAAACAGGGCAAAGTTATCATAGGCGAGGAGGAGTTGGGCGCCCTGTATCTGCGCGCCACAGCAGTAGCCGTTACCGGTACCAACGGAAAAACCACCACGGTTTCAATGCTCAATTCCGTCTTTGAAAACGTCGGTTTGAATTGCGCGGCGTGCGGAAATATCGGCAATCCTTTGACGGCTGAGGTCGAAAATCTCGGTTTCGAAGACTATGCGGTAATTGAAATTTCCTCGTTTCAGCTTGAAACGCTTTCAAGTCTCAGGCCGCATATTGCGGTTGTCACCAACATTACCGAAGATCATTTAAACAGGCATTACAATATGGAGAATTACATATTCCTGAAAAGCAAAATTCTCCGTAATCTGCGTGAAAGCGAGTATGCGGTGTTAAATTACGACGACGATACGGTCAGAAATTTTGCCCGCAACACGAAAGCAAGGGCGGTTTATTTCTCGGCTACGGCACGAATCGACGGTGCTTATCTGGAAAACGGCGGTATTTATTTTAACGGGGAAAAATATTTCGACGTTGAGGATATGGCGTTGGGCGGCACGCATAACGTATACAATGCTTTGGCGTGCGTAGCGGTCGCTCATATACTCGGACTTGACAAAGCAAAAACGGCTGAAGCGATTTGCGGCTTTAAGGGCGTAAGACACAGAGTCGAAATTGTAAGAAAGGTTAACGGCGTTACATATGTGGACGACAGTAAAGGCACAAACGTGGACGCGACGTTGAAAGCCGCCGCTGCAATGACGGAACCGACCGTAATACTCCTCGGCGGAAAGGATAAGGGTTACGACTACGAGCCGCTGTTCGCGTCTTTGAAATCAAGCAAAGTAATTCATGCGGTCCTTTACGGCGAGAACAGGTTCAAGCTTTTGAACGCCGCAATAAAGGCGGGTTTCGTAAGCTTCTCGCTGTGCGCGGAATTTGAAACTGCTGTGCACCTTGCCCAGTTTGTAGCCAAAGACGGTCAAAGTGTTTTGCTTAGTCCCGCAAGTTCAAGCTTCGACGGTTTCTCCAACTACGAGGAACGCGGCGACGCGTTCAGAAAACTTGTGGAAGGTATAAATGAAACGACTGGGCGGTAAAAAGAAAGCGGGAGATATCCCGCTTTTAATATGTGTTTTTTTAATGGCTGTTTTCGGCTGTCTGATGATTTATTCGGCAAGCTCTTATACGGCCGGCGTGCAGTACGGCGATAAACTGTATTTTGTAAAAAAACAGTTGATAGGCGTCCTTCTCGGAACGGCGGCTATGGTCGGCACATGTTTTATTCCGTATAAAAAGCTTATTAAATTCAGGTATCCCGCCATTATAATAGCGGCAATTTTGCTTGCGCTTGTATTCGTGCCGGTAATAGGAATTACCAATTACGGCGCCACCCGTTGGATAGGGTTCGGCGGAGTTACCATTCAGCCGTCGGAAATAGCAAAGTACGCTTATGCGCTTTTTGTCGCCGCGTATTTTGCCAAAAATCCCGAAAAGGTCAAAACGATAAAGGGTGTATTGCCTGTTTTGGGCGTCGGAATAGCTTTTTGCGTACTGATAATTATAGAGCCGAACATGTCTATAACAATGTGCGTCGGCATGCTTATGCTCTGTCTTGTGTTTTTAAGCGGAACCAATTTGAAAACTTTTGCCTTCATTTTGATTCCTTTTGCGGTGGCTGTTCCCGTGCTTATTATTTTAGAGCCTTACAGATTACAGAGGTTGAGTGCTTTTCTCGACCCCTGGGCGTCGCCGAAGGATGAAGGATATCAGCTTATCCAATCGCTCTATGCGCTAGGTAACGGCGGACTTTTCGGTACGGGGCTTTTCAATTCTACGCAGAAATACAGGTTTCTTCCATTTGCGGAAAGCGATTTTATTCTGTCGATAATGGGTGAGGAGCTTGGCTTTTTCGGTTTGATAATCTTTTTTGCCTGCTGCGGATTTATCGTTTACAGAGGTTTCAAAATAGCCCGCAACTGTAAGGACAGGTTCGGATATCTTCTTGCTTCGGGGTTCACCCTGGTTTACGGTATACAGGTGGTGGTTAACGCGCTGGTTGTCAGCGGAACGATTCCCCCGACGGGCTTGCCGTTGCCGCTTATAAGCAGCGGAAACACTTCGTTGATAATAACTATGGCGTCCATGGGCGTGCTTCATAACATATCGCGCAGCGATTAACAATACAAGTTGTCTTTTCCATATAATGGAGTATATTTACATACTCGGAGTCAATATGGAAAAATACATTATTAACGGAGGAAACAAGCTATACGGAAGCGTTAAAATTCAAACGGCTAAAAATTCCGTGCTTCCTATACTTGCCGCGGCGGTTTTAACCGACGCAAAAGTTAAAATTTTAAACGTACCGCAAATAACCGACGTAAAAAATATGGTAAAAATTCTGTCCTGTCTCGGTTGTAACGCGGTTTACGAAGATAGTAATATAATAATCGACAGTTCGTCCGCGCATTGCTATGAGATACCCAGTGCGCTTGCGCATGAGTTGCGCTCGTCTGTGTTTTTGCTCGGTTCGGTCATTTCCCGGTTTCATAAAGCGAAAATCGCTTATCCGGGAGGGTGTGATATTGGGCTCAGACCCGTTGACTTGCATCTCACGGGGTTGAAAAGGCTTGGGGTGCAAATTACAGAAAAAAACGGATATATTCTTTGTGAATGTGACAAGCTGTCGGGTAACGAAATAATGCTTGACTGTCCAAGCGTAGGCGCAACCGAAAATATTATGCTGGCGGCGGTTAAGGCGGAGGGGACCACCGTAATTAAAAACGCGGCGAGAGAACCCGAAATAGAGGATTTGCAAAAATTTTTAAACTGCATAGGCGCAAAAGTTTCCGGCGCGGGTAGCGGAACGATAATAGTAGAGGGCGTAAAAA
Organism: uncultured Christensenella sp.; assembly: GCA_910578765.1. Classification (GTDB taxonomy): domain Bacteria; phylum Bacillota; class Clostridia; order Christensenellales; family Borkfalkiaceae; genus Coproplasma. Next base: position 4,395 of record CAJTRW010000028.1, on the reverse strand, counting down.
CCTTGGGCGGGTGCGAGTTTCTGCCTATTCCCGACAGGATAGAGGCGGGTACATTTATCATTGCGACTGCTATGTGCGGCGGCGAAGTGTGCGCCGAGGGCGTCTGTCCGGAAAATATAAGCTCTCTTATACATAAACTTAGGGAAAACGGTTGCAAAATTCATATAAAGAATGATAAAATAATAATCGAAAACCATCGTCGTCTTATTTCGGTAAAAACTATCGAAACACAGCCTTACCCGGGGTTTCCCACAGATCTTCAAGCGCAGATAACGGCGCTTTGCTGTGTTTGCGGTGGTAATTCGATTGTGACCGAAAATCTGTTCGAAACACGGTTTAAATACGTTCCCGAGCTAAAAAAAATGGGGGCGGATATAACCGTAATAGACAGAAACGCTTTCGTGCGCGGGGTTGATAGGCTGAAAGGCGCGGACCTTGTTGCGCATGATTTGCGCGGCGGTGCGGCACTCGTTCTTGCCGCGCTTGCGGCGGAAGGCAGAAGCGGTGTGGTTGATATTTATCATATTGACAGGGGGTACGGCTCTTTTGAATATAAGCTGAGAAAGCTCGGCGCCGATATAGTAAGAGTAACCGTTTAAATTTATGAAGTACTTAAGAAGAATAGCCGCTATGGTCATAGGTGTGGTTTTTTTTGCGGCGCTTGTCATAAGCGTCGGTATGATTTTTGCCGTAAAGAATATTAACGTAACTTTAATTTCTTATGCGGACGACTGTGCGGCAAGCTATATAGAGGCAAAGCAGTCGCTTAAAGTTTTTAAGGGCGAAAGTATTTTATTTGTTAACTCAAACGACGTTGCAAAGGCCGTTGAAAACAGTAACTATACTCTCTCATCCTGTAAAAAGAAATATCCGTGCACCATCAACGTTGTATTAAAAGAGCGGCTTGAAACTTTTGCGGTGTTGACAGACGGTCAGTATACGTTTTACGACAATGACGGAAAGTATCTGAGGAAAGATCTGGAAAATAAAAATACAACCGACGGCGCGCCGAACGTCATTTTGTCGGGCAGTGCGGTGGAAAATATAAATTCTGTTGCAAAGGCCGCGTCGGTATTTAAAGAAACCTTCAAATCCTTGCGCTCTCTTGTCAAAAGCATTTCGCTTGACGTTAATCCGGACGTTGAAGGATACACGCAAAAGCTTTATTTCAATTTTTATTGCGGTCTTAAAATTCAGATAGACAATTATACAGAGTTTACGCAGGAAAAAATTCTTAAATCCTATGAAAAATTTGTAACGCTTACCGACAGGGAAAAATTAAAAGGCGTTATAAGGGGATATAAACTCGGCGGAGAAGACGGCTTGGTTAATGCGGATTATTACGATTTGCTTTCTGTTTGAAACATATTTCAATACATAAAAAAAGCGGCGAACCTACGCCGCTTTTTTTATGTAATCAGTTGACTTTATTCTCTAACTATTATATAATAATTTTATCATGATTTCGCATCGGGCGGAGGTGGTTTATGCGTCGGAAAAGCGTCGCCGTATTGGATATACGTTCCTCTGAAATTACCGCGGTAGTCGGTGAGAGAGGCGTAAACAATACGTTCATAATCAAAAGCAAATATTCCTGCGCGTACGACGGTTATGCCGAGGGCGAACTGTTGGATAAGGATAACTTTTTAAGCGCCGTACACGACGTTGTGAAAAGCACCGTATCGGCTTTCGGCGGGGTCAGATCGTTTTTTGTCGGTGTGCCCGGTGAATTTATCAAACTTGTCAATACCGATAAAGTTATCAGCTTCCAATCCGCCAAAAGGATAGCGAAATCCGATTGCGAATATCTTGCGGGTATGTCCGCGCCTTCCGATACGGACGAATATCAGACGATCAGACACAGCTGTCTTTATTTTGTGTTGTCGGACAAGCGTAAAATTATAGACCCCGTGGGCGCGGTCAGTGATAGTTTGCAGGGTAAATTCTGTTTTTATCAGTGTAAAAATACTTTTATAGACGCTTTGATGGAAGCCTTTAAAAAATTTGAAGGCATTGCGGAAATTAATTTGATTCCGACCGTTCATGCGGAAGCGATTTATTTGATTGACCCCGAAAAGCGTGACGAATACGCCGTTTTGTTTGATTTGGGATACATTTCATCAAGTTACAGCGTGGTTTGCGGAAACGGCTTGGCGTACAGCGAATCGTTTTCCGTCGGTATAGGGCATATCGCAGCGTATCTTATGAGCGAGTTGGATTTGCCGTTCGACGTCGCTTACGATTTTTTGGGTAAGGTAAACCTTAACGCCAAGGAAAAGCTTAACAGCTTCGAGGAAAGTGTATTTGAAGGTAGAACTTATAGCTTTCCTACCGTAACGCTTCGGGATAAAATACGTGAAGGGCTTGATTGTATTTGCGAAACTTTGGAAGTTTGCAGACAGAGTTTTACGGGTAAAAATTTGGAATACAAGCCCGTATTTATTACAGGCGGATGCGTAAAGACCATAAGAGGTACGGCGGAACATATTTCCAATAGACTGGTAAAAAATGTGGAAGTAATTGCGCCCGCAGTTCCTTATTACGATAAACCGCAGTTCAGTTCTCTTTTGAGCTTGCTTGATACTGCGCTTAAAGACAGTAAATTGGCATAAACATTCTATAAGATTAAACGGAGGGTTAATATGTTTAACGATTTAGCCGGATCGATGGGTAACGGCAATATTTCCGGAAGGGCAAGAATAAAGGTAATAGGCGTCGGCGGCGCCGGTAATAATGCCGTCAACAGAATGCTTGACGCAGGTATAAACTGTGCGGAGTATTATGTCGTTAATACCGACAGTCAGATACTTTCGCTTTCCCCGTGTTCCAATAAAATACAAATAGGAAGCGCGCTTACAAAAGGTCTGGGCGCCGGTGCGGACCCCGATATAGGTCGCGCCGCGGCGGAAGAAAGCAAGGACGAGCTTACCGAAGCGATTAAAGGTACGGATTTGTTGTTTATAACCGCGGGCATGGGCGGCGGCACGGGAACGGGCGCGGCTCCCGTTATTGCTAAAATCGCACGAGACATGAAAATTCTCACGGTTGCCGTTGTTACGGAGCCTTTCGGTTTCGAAGGCAAAAAACGTATGGAAAATACCGTCAAAGGCCTTGAAAATCTTAAAAAATACGTTGATACTCTTATAATAGTTCCCAACGACAAGATTAAAACGGTAGTTGCGAAAAATACCCCTATGCGCGAAGCGCTGCGCGTCGCGGATGAAATTTTGAAACAGGGAATTAAGGGTATAGCGGAATTAATCGTTAATCCTTCGCTCATTAATTTGGATTTTGCCGACGTCAGAACCATACTCAAAGATAAGGGTATAGCTCACCTCGGCGTAGGTGTGGCAAAGGGCGATAACAGGATAATTGAGGCGGTAAGGGTAGCGGTTAATTGTCCGCTTCTCGAAACCACTATCGAGGGCGCGCGCGGAGTAATACTCAACGTTGTCGGCGGAGACGACCTTACGTTTGACGAGGTTGCCGACGCGGCAGAGCTTGTAAGAAGCGTCGTGGACGCTTCCGCAAATATAATTTTCGGTGCGAGAATAGACCCCAATGTTCAGGACGAGGTTGAAATCACTGTCATTGCGACGGGATTTTCCGGTTTTGAAAGCAAGCGCAATGACGAAGAAAATACGCAGAGAGGGTATCAAAGCGGCAGGGTGTACGACCGTCCGGCATATAATGTGCCCTCGCAGGACAGATTGTCTGTTACCGAGCCTTATTACGTTCGTCAACCGGTTCAGCCTGTCCAGCAACCTGTACAAACGGTACAGCCTGTTTCTCAACCTGTAATACGTACCGTAAACGAGGACAGTATAGAGCGTCCCAACGAAAAGAATGTACCCAAGTTTGCGCAGATGCTTAAAAATCTTGGCAGAAAACGTAACGGTGATTAATTTTAATAAGTTATAAAAGAAAAAGTACGCGGTTCGACGCGTACTTTTTCTTTACGTTCAGTTAATTTAACTAACGGAAAACTAAAACATGACTTAATTTTTAAGTTCATCATAGTAAGCCGTAAGGATTGCTTTTTTCAAAATTTCTCGGGTCTCGGTGTTAAGCGGATGTGCAATATCCTTAAATTCGCCATTATTAGTTTTTCTGCTGGGCATGGCAATAAACACGCCTTCCGTTGCTTCTATTACTTTAATGTCGTGTACGACAAAGCTGTCGTCAATCGTAATCGAAGCTACTGCTTTAAGTTTATTGTCCTCCCTGTTAACTAATCTGATTCGTACATCTGAGATCTTCATTCTACACCTGCCAGAATATACTTTCATTGTCTATATTGTACAATATAAGTTAAATAATTTCAATACTTAACTTATAAAATTTTTTATTTTTTGTCGAAAAAATGTTAAAAAACGTGATAAAATTATATTTTTT
>CAJTRW010000027.1 GCA_910578765.1 uncultured Christensenella sp. | reverse complement strand
AATTTTCAACTGCGGCGCCTCCTCCGGCGGTACGGACATAATTGCGCTGATATTTAAAAAATACACGAAAATAAACGTCGGCGTGTCGCTGCTTATAGTAGACCTTATAGTGGCTTCCGCTTCGATATTCACGATAGGCGACGTTGCCATATCGCTTTATTCGTACCTCGGACTTTTTGCGCGCACATTCCTTCTCGACGGAATTATAGAAAGCTTCGGAAAGACGAAATACATAACAATAATCACGCAGAAGCCGGAAGAAATTTCGGATTACATTTTAAACGTTATCCAACACGGAGTAACAATGTACGACGCCGAGGGCGGTTACACGCACGAAAGCAAAAAAGTGCTTATAACCGTTTGTAAGCGCGGCGAAGCGTTGAGACTTAAAACAAAAGTCAAGACCTTCGACCCCGAAGCTTTCGTAATTATAACCGACGCGAACGAAATACTCGGAAAGGGCTTTGTGACGGGTTTTTAACGGAGTTTTTATATGAGCCGCAAACGCAAAACGCAAACGACGGGAAGCGAAAAATCGCAAAAAGCCGCAAAAACGGCGTTATATTGGCTTGTTCTTAATTTGGGCATGCTGCTTCTTGCCGCGGGCGTATACTTCTTCAAAGCGCCCAATAACTTTGCTACGGGCGGCGTAAGCGGTATATCGATAATCATATCCAAATACGTGACGCCGCTTGTCCCCTGGCTTTCGCAAACGATTATAATGAACGCGATAAACGTTCTTTTGCTTATAGTAGGTTTTATATTTCTGGGCAAGGGCTGTACGTTTAAAACTGTTTACTGCTGTCTTGTGTACAACCTGGAAATGTTTTTAATGGGACTTATCATTCCGACGGAGTCTCTGCCCCTGACGGCAACAGCAACGCTGCCCGAAGGACAGAAATTTTTGGAATTTATGCTTGCCATGCTTTTAACGGGCGCGGGCAGCGCGATAATTTTCAACTGCGGCGCCTCCTCCGGCGGTACGGACATAATTGCGCTGATACTTAAAAAGTTTACGAAAGTGCCCATAGGCTACGCTCTGTTTTTTTCGGACGTGTTGATAGCAAGCTCTACCTTCTTTATATTCGACGTTACAACGGGGCTTTTTTCCGTACTGGGATTGTTTATAAAGGCTTTCCTTGTGGACAGCGTAATCGAGAGTATAGGCAAAAGCAAATACGTAACGATAATAACTTCTCATCCGGAGCTTATTTCGCCTTTTATACTTAACACCATTCACAGAGGGTTCACCCTGTTCGAGGCGGAGGGCGGTTTCACGCACGAAAAAAAGACGGTTATGATAACCGTCTTGAAGCGCGGCGAAGCGCTTAAACTTAAAATGAAAATCCACGACGTCGACAGAGAAGCCTTCGTCATACTGACAGACGCAAAAGAAATTTTAGGTAAAGGCTTCCGCACTACGATAAATTAAAAATGATTTAAGCCGCCGTCCGCAATTTGCGGACGGCGGCTTTTTTTACGTCGTTATTATACGTTTTTTACAAGCTGTACCGCCGCTTTGGTTTTCTGCTCTATTTCTTCGGGAGTGCCGGACATCATCCAACTTCCGCCGCAGGCGATAATTTTATCGTACGCAAGGTATTCCAAAATGTTCGCGTCGGAAATTCCGCCCGTAGGCATAATGTGCAGATAAGGGAACGCCGCGCAAATAGCTTTGATGGTTTTAAGTCCGCCGTAATTGGAAGCGGGGAAAAATTTAAGCGTGGTAAGCCCCTTTGATATCGCCGACATTGCCTCCGTAGGGGTGACTATACCCGGAAGATACAGCATATTGTGCGCTTTGCAGCAATCCGCAACCTCCTCGGAAAATCCCGGGGAAACTATAAATTTAGAACCCGCGGCAATCGCTTTTTCACACTGCTCCTTATTTATAACCGTACCCGCGCCGACAAGCATGTCGGGGAATTTTTTTACCGTAAGCGCAATAGCCTCCGCCGCGCACGCCGTACGGAAGGTAATTTCCGCGCAGGGCAGTCCGCCGTTTACAAGCGCCTGCATCTTGGGTAATGTTTCCTCGATAGAGTTAAGCACCACTACGGGCACTATTTTTGTCTGTTTTATTTTTTCAAGCAACTGTTGCTCAGTCATTTTCCGATCCTCCCGAAATTTTTAATGCAACGCGTACATTATATCACAAGGTTTACTATATTGCAATATCAAAATGTTAAATATTTGAATTTATCGCGTATTTAACGTAACTGCAACGGGAGGCCTTGACAGCCAGCTCCACTCCTTCCGCGTCGGCGTCGGTAACCGTGAGCGACGACATAGCTTTGCCGTCGGCGAAAATTTCAACGGAAAATTTGTCAATCAAAACGATAATTTCGTTTACTTTCTTTTTTGTGTAAGGCATGCGGCGTATGCCCGCGACGCTGTCGGCGTCGGTTTCAGCCCCGCAAATTTTCAAAGAACATTTTGACCTGTCGAACACCCATTCGCCCTGCGACAGAGAAAAGCTTACGTAAGAGCTTCCATTCACCCGCAGTTTTAAAGAAAATTCTTCAAGATTTTCCGCCGTTATTTTCAATGCGCCTTCCGTAATTTCGTCGCCGTATTCGTTTAACACGTCGGCGGCGGCAAGCTGTTGCAAGCATACGGCGGGCGACTGAATAAGTCCGCTATCGTCAAAGCTTATTTTCCGCGGAACCGTAAGCATGCCCGAAAATCCGTAACTTTCGGTTACGGGCGTTCTGTCCCACATGCTCAGCCAGCCTATCATTAAATTTTCGCCGCAGAACGTCTGCGCGGCGTAAAAATCGAAGCCGTAATCTATTATCCCCGATTTTTCGTAAACGAATTTGCCGGTTGCGTAATCCAACCTGCCCTTATACCAGAGAGAAGCGTGTATGTTTTTATGTAAATTTCTGTCGTCGGGAAACTGCACGGAAACAAACATCAACCCGTCTTCTTCGCGGTAATCGGGACATTCCGTCATTTCGCCGGCGCAATCCGCGCCGAAAACGTCCGCAACGAAATCCCATTTGAACAGGTCGCCGGAACGGTACAAAAGCACGCGCCCGCGTCCGCCCGTCTTTTTCGCCGCGACAACGCACCAGAACGCGCCGTTATGCCTCCACACCTTGGGATCGCGGAAATCGGAAGGCTCGTACCCGTCGGGTAAACCGTCCGAGTCAATTATTACGCCGTGCTTTTCAAAGTTGATTCCGTCCGCGCTTGCCGCAAGGCACTGAACCTGTCTTTGGGATTTTTCGTCCGTTCCCTTTACAAAGCCGGTATAAACCAGCCAAAGCTTATCCTTCCAAACTATCGCGCTGCCTGAAAAGCAGCCGTCCGCGTCGTAAGGCTTATCGGGACAAAGCGCGACGGGGTGTCTTTCCCATTTTACCAAATCGGCGCTTGAAACGTGTCCCCAGTGCATGGGTCCCCATTTTACGCCGTAGGGGTAATATTGAAAAAACACATGGTATCGTCCTTTGAATACCGCCAGACCGTTTGGGTCGTTTATCCACCCTTCTCCGCCGGTAATATGAAAAGCGGGTCTCAAGTTTCTGTCTAATTTACTTTCCATAAAATATTTGCTCCGTTTGAATTTACCGCGGTTTTTATGAAAACCGCGGTAAATTTACTTTACTTTCAAAAAATTATTACGGTTTTACTCGGGCTTGCTCTGCCCCGCGACGAACGCCGCGTCCGGCAAATCCGCCGCATCGAAGCTGGGAAGGTCGTCCGCGCTTTCGTAATAAGTTACAAGGCTGTCGAACGTGAAGAATCCGAAACCGCTCGTAGCGTTGTCGTGAAGCACCAGTTTAACTTCTCTGCCTTCATACGCGCTCAAATCCGCAACGTACGTTACAAGGTTAAGCGCGAACTGGGTTTTGCCGACCTCCGCGCTTGCCCAGTTGTCGGGGTCTTTAAACATGTAATTGCGCCACGTTTCCAAAACGTTGCCGTCGGCGTCTTCAAGCGTTATATAGCAATCCGCGCTTCCCGCGGCGCCAACCTTGAAGGATATTTTATTGAGTCCGCCCACCGTAAACAGCGAGCTTTCGAGCGTGCCCGTATTGCCCTCTACGCTGTCGCCCCTGAAATACTGTCCGTCGTTATGAACGGGCAGTCCCGCGCCGTTTTCAAGGTGAGTCCAGAAAACGGGGTCGTTAGACATAACGCCTATATCGCCCGTCATTGTCCAGCCGTCAAAACCGTTATCGAAATTGCCGTTTACAACGCGGTAAGCGGTAGAGTCTTTGATTTTCAGCGTATAAACGTAGCTTACCGTCAGATTGTTTTCCTCGCTGCCGACTACTACGTTAAACTTAACCTCTGTAGCTTTATCGGTATAACCGCTACCGAAAGTATACTCGTAACAGTTGTCGCTGTCAAGCGTTAATTCGTCCGTCTGACCGACTTGCGTAACCTTGTAATTCAAAGTAAGATTTGCGGGATTGCCGATATTTCCGGCAAAATTCAGCTTTATTTTCGTCTTGTCGGTAAGAGTGTAAATGTCAACCGGAAGCTCTATTTCAGGATTGTTAACCACAGGCTTATCTCCGCTTACGACCTTAACCGTAAGATTAACGGTAAGAACTTCGCCGCCCTTATAATAAACCTTTAAGGTAAGCGTTACGTCGGTATCGTCCGTTACCGTTCCGGCCGTAACCGTAAATTTACCGTCGTTTTCCGTTACCGTCAACAGCTCCGTATTGCCTGAAACAAGCCCGTATGTGACAGAGCTTAAATTTTTATCGTCAACGTAAGTTGCGGGGTCTATTTCCGTATTGTTGCCCGACTTAACCGAAAGCGTCGTCTGCGCTTCCGTCTGAACGGGTACGCGCACGGTCAGCCCGTCCTTCGCCGCGTCGAGAGCGGCTATTGAAGCATTAACCTTTTCCGCCGTGGCGCCCTTGTAAGCGTAAAGCGCGTTCGCTTCCGCTATCTTTTTCGTAAGAGCAGCAAAGCTCCCGTCCGTGTAGTCACCCTGCGTTATAGCCTCGGCTTCGTCTATCGCCGCTTTTAAAGCGGTTTTGTCGCCTATCGCGTTTATCGCGTCGAAGGCGCCCGCAGGCAGCTCTGCCGCGTCTTTGTAATATGTTACAAGCTCGTCAAAGGTCACAAAACCGATGTCGTTTGTCGCCTCGTCGTTGATTACAAGTCTTACGGTCTCGCCCGCCCACGCCGACAAATCAGCAACGTAGGGCACAAGGTTCAAAGCGAACTGCGTTTTGCCTATTTCATCGGCGTTCCAGTTGCCGACGTCCGCAAATTTGGAGTTCGTCCAAATTGCAAGCACCGTGCCGTCGGGTTTTTCCAGCGTAACATAGCAGTCGTGCTTGCCCGCGCCGAGCATGAATGAAATTTTGTTTATTCCGCCTATTTTAAACTCTGCGCTCGTCAGCGTGCCGGTGTTAGCCTCTTTACCGTTAACCTCTCCGCGGAAATATTTGCCGACGTTATGCATGGGCAAATTCTCCCAGAAGGTAGCTTCCTCCGTTATTTCGCCTATTTCTCCGTTTAAGGTCCAACCGTCGAGATCATTGTCGAAGTTGCCGTTCTGCACGCGGTAAACAGACGTATTTAGGATATTGAGAGTGTACGCATACTGTATGCTTTTGCCTTCGCCGTAGTTTACGGTAACCGTAATTTCGACGGGCGCGGCCGTTTCGTTATAATTGCCGCCAAGCGTTACGTTTGCGTTCGTTCCTTCGACCGTGAGGGTAACGTCAGCGTTCGCGCAGACCGCGGAATAAGTAAGCTGCAAATCAAAGTCGTTTATAACGTTTTCCGACAAGTCTATTACCGTATTGTTATCGGTAAGCGTGAACACGTCTATTTCTTTCGAAACAGCTTCCTGCTTTAAGACGGGTTTCTGCTCGCTTAAAACGGTTACGTTGATTTGAACGGTTAATTCCCCGCCTTCGTACCCGGCTTTTAGCGTCGCCGTCGCGGAAGTATCCTCCGCCACGTCGCCCGCGGTAAGCGTGAACTGTTTGGAATCAACAGGCGTCACCGTTAAAGGAGACGACGCGGTAAGCTCGTACGTGACGCCGCTTACGCCGTTTTCGTCAACGTAATCAGCCGCGTTTACCGTCAATTGCCCGCCCTTCAATACGGAAAGGTTTTTGTTTGCCCCCTCCTTTTCTAAAGGAGCGGCTGCCGCAGTTACCGTCACCGAAAACTCTACCGAAACTGTATCCGCCGTAGCGGTAACTACTGCGTCGCCCGCGCTTTCTCCGTAGAGCGTGGCGATATTTTCCGTCACAGAGACCGAGCAGACGGCCGTCGCCGACGACTGTACGGAATAGGTATAATCGGTACCCTCCACGGAAATATACTGCGACAAATCCACAGTTTCGCTTTTGCCCTGCCCGACCGTCAAGGAGATTCCGTCCTTAATTTTTACGGGCTTTTTGTCTTCCTTTTTGTCGTTGCATCCCGCCGCGGCAAACACCGTTGCGACACACATTGCTCCGGCACAAAGACCGGTAAGAAGTTTCTTTACCATTTTCCCCAACCTCTTTTAATTTTTTGTTAAATCCACGGCCTCGACTGCGGTTGCGTCGATATCCGTTAAAGATTCGTAATGAGTAATAAAACTGTCCACAAACATAAGTCCCCAATCCTCTACGGCGTTATCCACTATACGGATTACAAGCTCGTCGCCGAGATAGTCCGAAAGGTCCGCCTTGAACAGGTTCATGTTTGCAAGATTGCTTCCATTCAAATCGCCGGGGGCTATTCCGTTATCCTTAAACAGAGTGTTGCCGTATCTTGCGACGCTTTTGCCAAGTGTTTTATCGTAAATTTCGATATAGCACAGGCTTGTATTCTTGCCGCCGCCCAGTTTAAAGGTTATGACGCCGCATCCGCCAAGCGTAAACGAACTGCTTTCAAGCGTGCCCGTAGCGGCTTCCGAACCTGCCCAACCGTTGAAGAAGTATTCTCCGTCCTTGTTGAAAGGCAAGCCCTCGTTCCACCATATAGTATCGCTTGAAATTCCGCCGATGTTGCCGTTTAAAGTCCAACCGCGCAAATCGCCCGTTTCAAAGTCGCCGTTATATACCTGATACTCGTCGTCCTCGCCGAGAACGGGGATATGCAGCATATCCACCGCCTTGTAAGCCCTTGCGGGAACTGCCGAAGCTTTTTCGTAATAGGTCACGAAGCTGTCCGCCGTAACAAGTCCCCAGTCGTTTACCGCGTTGTCGGTCAAAACAAGCTTTACTTTTTTACCGATATGTTCGCTTAAATCGGCTTTGTACCAGACCAATGTGCCTTCGTTGAAAAGTCTGTTGCCGAAGCGCGCCAGCTCGTCGATAGCGTTTCCGTCCGCGTCGACTTCCACAACCGACAGATAGCAAAGACTTGCGTTTTTACCGCCGCCGAGCAAATAGGTAATGTAGCCCGAGCCGCCTATTTCGAAAGCGGAGCTGGTAAGCGTACCCGTGTTGCCCTCCAAATTTATTCCGTCGTGCTCGAAGCCCGAGAACAGATACTTGCCTTTTTTGTTATAACCCTTGTTAAGATAGCCGTCTTCGTCCACTACCCTGCCTATGGGAGACGAGGTATTGCTTAAAGTCCAGCCGGTCAAATCGCCGGTTTCGAATCCGCCGTTTGTAACCTGATATTTGCTTTCGGGCATGATATCGGTTTCAACCACGGCAACGTAACTTTCCCTGTCGTACCAGACGGGCTTGCTTTCCCAATAGGTCTGCACGCTGTCCAAGGTGATACAGCCGAGTTCGTTTCCGTCCGAATTTTTATCGACAACCTCTATATACATAGTGCTGCCGAGATACTGTGAAAAATCGGAATAATACTGTACCATGTTTAAAAGTCTCATTCCGTTTTCCACATAAGGAAACTGGTAATCGTAATATTTGAAGTTTGAGAATCTTGCGACTTCCGTGTCCTTTGCTTCACCCTTGACCATAAACCTGAGATAGGTTGCCGAGTTGTTCTGACAGCCGCCAAGCTTCCAGCTTATATAGCCCGAGCCGCCCAAAACAAATTCCGACGAGCGCATAACGCCGGTAGCGCTCGGATGATAAAATCCGTAATGGTAATTTCCGTCGCGAGAGTAGGTAATGTTTTCGTTCCACCAGCTCTTGACGGAAGCCACTCCCTCATGAGAGAAAGCGTCGCCCTCGGTGACCGTCCAGCCCGCCAGAGAGCCTGTTTCAAACCCGCCGTTGGCAATTTCATACTCGGAAGGGGCTTGCGCATCCTCGACATAGGTGCGCGATTTTACGAAGTAGTTGCCTTCCGTCTGCGCTTCCGTTCCGTCGCCTATACGGATATCGTCCACGGAAATATAACCGTAGTACCAGCTTTTGTCGTTATCCACTATGCGCAGATACACCTTTTCGCCGGCATACTCGGATAAATCGAGCGTGTACTCGGCAAAGTTGTCGGTATGGTACGCGCCCGAAACGTACTGTGAAAGATTGACGTAATCGGTATGCTCGACGAAATAGTCGTTAGTCTGGCGCGCAATCATTTTATCGTCCGAGGAACGGTAAACGCCCACAAAGCACATTTCCGTTTCCGCTTTGTTTTTGACGTTTTCGCCCGAGCCTCTGTCCGTCACGGGTGCGCCGCCCGCCAGCTTCATTGATATTATTCCGTCCTGCGGCAGAACGAACTCGGAAGAACGTATCGCGCCGGTACGTCCGTTTGCATAGGATTCGCTGTAAGTCTGACTGCCGCGTCCGTTTGCGTATCCGACGTCCGCGCCCTTTCCGCACAGATACCAACTGCCAGTGTGATTTACGGGAATTTCGGTATAGCGCGGGTCGTCGCTGTAAGTAAACGTCTTTTGCGAAACCACGCTGTTATCCGAAAAAGCGTCGCCGTACTCCACGGTCCAACCGCTTAAATCCGCCGTTTCGAATCCGCCGTTAAGCGGAGCGGCGGGCGCCGTTTCACCCTTGTCTTTCGCGCAGGCTACGCCGCAAACGGCGCTTCCGACGCAGAGCACGCTTAAAATTGCAATTAAAGTTTTACGCATTATTTTTACCCCCGCCGTCGTTTAACCCTGCAAATTACCGGTATCCGCGTAATAAGGAGGCGTTACCGTATCCGAATACGCGCTGCCCATCTCGTAAACCGTAAACTGCGTGAATTTTATGCCCGAATTATCGTCGAAAATATGCAGATAATCGGAATTTGCATACTTGGGATATATCCTTGTAGTGAAGCACATAATTCCGTTGACGTAAACCTCTAACATGGACCTGTCTAAAAGTATAGTCAACTCGTATTCTCTTTCCGTACTGTTCCAAACGTGACTGTTATTCTTGTTGACGTAGGTCAGCGCGGAAGATTTAAGCCTGTCTATGCCGACGCCCGCATCGGAGAAATAAATGTCTGTATGCTCGGCTATAGCGTCGCTGCTTTCGGGATTGTACCTGACCTGTATTCCGCCAGAATACTTTTCCGCCGTAGGCGTCATTGTAAATTTTGCCTTTATTTCGAGCAGGTCGCCGCGGATTTGCGCAATTTCGGAATTGAGTTGCGCTGCCGTCTTTTCGCCCTGCATTTCGTAAAGCGTGTTCCCCCTTACGCTTTCCAGCTCCTTAATAGGTCGGCGTATTATTTCTTGTCCGTTGTCCGAAAGGCTTAATTCGAGGGGTATCGCAAAATTGTGCGACCAACCCGACTGATAGTTATGCGCCGTGCCCGAATCCTTGCCCTGCGCTATGGAGTAGAGAATTGTTCTGCCTTGTTCGTAATCCGTTTTACCGCCTGCAATTTCCTCGTCGGTAAGATAGCAAAAACCGTTCTGTCCTGTATAACAGCCGTTACCGTAATCGAAAAGCTGCGGCTCGTCGCTGTCGGCTACAAACCGGCAAGTTTCCTTATCGAACGAACCCAAAAGATACCAACATTCCACAGTGGTTTTCGTATCCGCGTACTGCGGCGTTATAAAAAGCGCGTATTTGGTCTGCGAGCCGTCCGCCGTGGAAACGGGCAGAAGCACAACGCATTCCCAGTGAATTCCAAGCTCCTGTCTGTTGTTTTCGTAGAGGTATCCGCGGCTTTCCCATTCGCGCATGTCGTACGAAGTGTAAACGTTTGCCGAACCGCCCGCCCCGGGTATGGAAGTCGAAACAAGCATATAATACGTGTCGCCGTCCTTCCAGACAAACGGATCGCGGAACTGGTTAAGCTCTCCCTGCGTATTGTCGTTGGGCTGGGTTATTACCACCTTATCCTCGACAACCCATTCCGCAAGAAGGGGGTCGTCCGGGTCTTTGGCGTGGGCGTACGCGATATTCTGTCCGCTGCCGTTGGAAGGCGTGTTCGTACCCGCGGTAATTACCAGCCAGGGCGTTCCGTCGGGTCCTATCGTCGCGCTGCCCGTCCACACGCCCTCGGGACATACGCCCGCCGTGGGAACGACCGCGTCGCGCACGTACTGCCAGTGAATCATGTCGTCGCTGACGATATGACCCCATCTGAGCTGTGCGAAATACGGACCCGCGGGATTGTGCTGGTAGAACACGTGATATTTGCCCTTGTAATAGAACGGAGCGTGCGGCTCGTTCATCCAAACCGCGGGCGGTATGGCGTGATACTGCGGGCGATAGCAGTCGCCTGCGTAAACCGAGCTGTCCTCTACTATATCCCGCCAATCCGCGGCGGGGTGACCCCCTCCGCAGTCGCTTGAATAAAGCTCCTTTATATCCTTGGGAGAAAGGCTCGATTTGTAAATTTTAATTTCGTCCAAAAGCCCTGCGGGCATCTGAATGTCTATGCCGCTTATAGCCGACGGAGCGGCGTATCTGCCGATATAAAGCGGCTCGGCAGAGCTGATTATGCTTGTATTTTTAAGCTCGGGAATGACTCCTTCATAGACGGCGGTGCCGTTGTAAAACAGTCCTATATAGCCCGTTTCGCCGTCAAAGCTTGCCGCTATATGCGACCATTCGTAAACGTTAAGCGCATTTATAGGGTCATAATAGCCGACGACGAACTGGTCGCCGCCCTCGTTTTCGAGCGCGAGCTGAACGCCCCATAAGCCCAGTCTGCCGTAGCCGAGCACAAAGCCCTCGCACATGGCAATGTCGCCTTTGTTGATAACGGAGGTAAGCCTTGTATGCTCCGCCGCGTCGGAGGTGCCGTAATTGCCGAGATTTTCAAACGTCCTCGGCGCAACCCATGCGGAAAGCGTTATAGCGTCCTCGGGTGCGCGGAAAGCGGAATTGGTTATGCTTGTGGAAAACCCGTCCATATAAAGCGCGTTCCCCTTTACGCCCTTTTTCCTCAAAGGGTCGTTAGGCTGTTTAAAAAGCTTTTCGGGTTCGTCTAACTGTCTGTTGAAAACGTAGTCTATTACGTGCTTCTTTCCGCTGACGGACTCCTTCGCGGTCGACCCGCCGTTTTCTTCAAAAGAATATGCGGCAACCAAATCGCCCGCGCTTTTTTTGCAAGCAGGCGCAACCGCAAGCCCCGCCGCCGAAACGGCAAACGCCGCAAATACGGCCAAAGTCTTTTTGATTTTCATATTTGTCCCCTTACATTTTAAGTCCGGCAGAACCGAAGCCCTGCACGATATACTTCTGCGCGGCAACGTAAACTATAAAGATAGGTATACTTGTCACGATAAGCGAAGCCATCTTTTCGCCGGTGGTGACGCCGGGAATATTCTGAATAGTGTTTATCGCGTTCTGAATGGGATAAAGCGGCCATTCGCCGGGTTCGGGATAAGGCAGTATCATCATCGGCCAGATATAGTCGTTCCAAACGCCTATGAAGCAGAAAACCGCAACCGTAGCTATTATGGGTTTCGAAAGCGGTAAAATTATCTTGAAGAAAATACCTATGGTACTTGCGCCGTCTATCCTTGCCGCCTCCTCGTACTCCTTGGGAATCCCCTCGAAGAACTGGATAAACAGGAATATGTTGAATATACTTATCGCCGCGGGCAGAATTACGCCGGCAACCGTCATAACGCCCGAAAGCCCCAAAAGCTCGCTGACTATTTCATACAGCGGGATTATAGAGGTTTCCACAGGCACGACTATCAGAAAGATAATCAGAAAGGACAGCAGTCTTTTGCCGGGGAAGCGCAGCTTCGCCATTACGTAGCCCGCAAGTCCGTTGATAAGCACGTTTAAAACTATTACTATTGCGGCATAAAGGAAGCTGTTAAGCGCGTAACGCCATATACCGTAGTCTGTGAATACTTTTCCGTAATTATCGAACATCGTACCCAAATGGGCGAAGTCGGGCAAAAACATTGCCATAGAGCCCGCGTCGGAAACGTACGCGCTTTCGCTTTTTGTGGATGCGGCAAGCATGTAGATAAGCGGAAACAGGAACAGCAGCGACAGGACTATTCCGCAGACGTAGTAAACGACGTCCTTGGCAATCCTTTTGCCTTTTAAACGTTTTTTGTGCAGAAAGACGTATTCGTCGGAAACAACCGTATTAAGCTTCATATTATTTCCCCCTAAGCAGTCTGCGCTGTAAAAGCGTGATAGTGCCTATGACTATTGTCATGAGAAGCGCAATTGACGACGAGTATCCGACCCAGCGGAACGAATAACCCTGCTGGTACATGTAGTAACTAAGCGTTACGACGTGTTCCTGATAGCCTACCATTATCATTGGCTGTATCATTACCCTGCATGCGCCTATAAACACGGTTATTATTACGAATACCAGTGTGGAACGAAGTCCGGGCAACGTTACGTGAATGAATTTCGACCAAACGCCCGCGCCGTCCAACGAGGCGGCTTCGTACAGCTCGCTGCGGATATTGGTAAGCCCCGAAAGGAATATAAGCATCTGATAGCCGCAGCCCTGCCAGGCGCTGAGGATTATTATACACAGCATCGCCGTCGAAGGGTCGCGCAGCCAGTCGTGCGATTTTATGCCGAAAATTCCGAGAAGCGAATTCAGAAGTCCCGTTTCCGCGGGGGAAAGTATTTCCAGCCACAGGAAGGCGGTAACGCTGAGCGATATTACTACGGGTGCGAAGAAGCACACCTTGAAAATTTTCACGCCGCGCTTTTTACGGTTTACGAACAGCGCAAGACCGAGCGCAAGACCTATTTGCAGGGGCACTACGCCGACCACGAATATAAGCGTGTTGATTATCGCATGGTAAAGCATACCCTTATTGCCGATTTCCTTAAACGCGTCGGCAAAGTTGTCGAAGCCGATAAAGTTAATATCGTCCGGCGTAAGTGAGTAGTAGTCGGTAAACGCGTATCCCAACGAATACAGTATGGGAAGCAGTATGAAAAGAAAAGCAAGCACTATCGCGGGCAACAGCATGAGATATGCAGTTGCGGTGGATTTAACGCGAAACCTTTCCCTGTGCTTTTTCGCCTTTACCAAATCCCACACGACGAACGCCGCAAACGCCGCGACGAACACCGCGAGAATTATAATTGTCGTGGTCAGCATTTTTTACCCCTCGAATACAGTTATCAGTGTCTGTTTTTAATCCTGTCCATTTCCGCCTGAACGGAGTCTGCCGCAGTCGCAATTTTAGAATTGAGGTCTGCAAGTTTGGTATTTTTATCCGCTATCGCGTAAGCAACGTTACAGAAGCTTGCCGTAAACGTCGGATATGCCGGCGTAGCGGGGCGCGCTTTACCGGAAGAAGCAAGCTGCTTCATAAGCACGTCGCGCGGAGAGCCTGCCTCATAATTCGTGGTAACCGACTTTCTTGCGGGAATCATGCCCGTTGCGTCGGTTATTATTTTAGAGCTTTCCGGCGAGGTCATCCATAAAAGCAATTCCTTAGCCGCGCTTTTATCCTTAACGCCGTTATTGGTTATACCGAAAGACCAGCTACCCATTGCGCTTGCCACGGTAACGCCCTTGGGATAAGGAAGTATGCCCCAGTCGTTGCCGAGATTTGCCTGATACTTTATTTCTATATCGGGAATGGTCCAGCCCGAAGAAAGAAGCATGCCCGCGTTACCTGCGAAGAAGTCGGAGTCCTTTACGGTAGAGTCGGTATAACCCTTCTGTACAAGGTTATACAAAAATTCGTAACCTTTTTTGGAAGCTTCCGAGTCAAAGTATCCCTTAGCCGTATAACCGGTGGAGTCGTTGAAAGAACCGCCCGAAGCGTATACGAATGGATACAGAAGGTATGTAGCCGTTTCGTCCTTGATGTTGTCAAGCTGCATACTGAGGGGCTTTTTACCCGCGTCCTTCAACTGTTGGCAAACAGAATTGAACTGCTCGAACGTCCAGGGATTTTCTACAGTGTAGCCCGAAACGTCTATGCCTACTTCGTTGAAAATTCTTTTATTGTAATAGAAGCCCGCGCTGGATTCCTGTATGGGAAGTCCGTAAAGCTTGTTTTCGTAAACGTTTAAAGAGCTTTCGTAAAAATCCGCTTTTGTCGCCGCGTCCACAAGGTCGGTCGAATCGTAAAGAATTTTGGAATTTGCGTATGCCGCACAATTGGGCGAGTCGAACGCGATAATGTCGTCCAGCGTGCCTTTTTTAAACTTCTGGGTGATGGTGTCTTCGTAACCGCCCGCACCGGAGGAGCGCGCCTTAAAGGATATTGACGCTTTTATCTTTTTATCGCGGTAAGAGGTATTGAAGGCGTCCACTCTTTTCTTGTAAGCCTGCCCCTCTGGCGTATTTTCGTCCACGTGAACGAGAATTTTGACTATGGTGTTACCTTCCTTGTCGACGTTGCCTTTGTCCTTGCTGCACGCCGCGGCGCCGCAAACTACGATTGAACCGAGTGTTACCGCCGCCAACGCTTTTACGAGTTTATTCATATAAAATCTCCTTATCTTTCAAAACGGCGAAGCCGTTTTTATTTTTTTTACTGTTAGGATTTTTTTTGTACAGGGGGTTCCCCCCTGTACAGAGTGCATTGAAAAATGCACCGCGAAATTTTTTCGCTTTTATTTAGTTTATTTTTTAAATTGACGTTATTTTGTGGTCGCGCCTATCACGAATGAGGTTTTAAGCTCTACACGCTCCGGCGTTTCCTGTCCGCGTATTCTGTTTATTAAAAGCTTCACCGCTTCGCGCGCCATTTCCTCTATGGGCTGTTCCACGCAGGTGAGAAGCCTGTTGTTGTTCCACTGCCTGAAAGCTCCGTCGTAAGAAATTATCTGCAATTCGTCGGGGATTGATATACCCCTTTGCATTGCCGTTTCGTAAAGCACCTGCGCCATTGTGTAACCCGAAGCAAAAACCCCGTCTACGCCCCCGTACTTTTTAAAGAAGCTTTCAACGACCTCTTTTTCCTCTCCGTGGCTGACGGCTTCGTTCAGAATTATTTCCGGCATGCCGTGCTTTTTCATTACGTCGCGGTAAGCGCGCTCCCTTTCCATTACTTCCGATACGACTATCGGCTTCGAACCGACGTAGCCTATTTTTTTACAGCCGCGCTCCAAAAGATACTCTACAGCCTTGAACGCGGCGGAATAATTGTCTGACGTGACGTAGGGATATTCCTTGCCGAACGGTCTGTCTATGGAAACTATGGGGCAGTTTTTAAGCTCCTCCGCTTCGTGCGCGTAGTGGGTGACGAATACAGCCCCGTCAACCTCCCTGCGCCTTATGCGGTCTATAATGTCCTTCTCTTTTTCAACCCTCTGCTGGGAAGAAACAAGTATCATGGAATAGCCGAACTTATCCGCTTCCTCCTCCACATAATTTGCAAGCTTTGCGAAAAACGGGTGATTTACCACGGGGACGAGAAGCGCTATCACGCGCGTTTCGTTGCGCCTTAATTTTGCCGCCATTTTATTGGGCTGAAATTCAAGCTCCGTCATGGCTTTAAGCACTCTTTCGCGCGTACCGTCGTTTACGGCTTTCTCGCCGTTCAAAACTCTCGACACGGTGCCTATGCCGACGCCCGCATATTTTGCAACGTCCTTAATCGTCGTCGCCATTGCGTTCTCCTTTTAAAGCCGCTTTGCGTTCGCGCACGATTATGACTGCCGCCACAGCCGCCGCCCCGCCGAGTATCAGGACGCCGCCTATTACGGAAAGTGAAATTATCAGCGCCGTATTGCCGTGCTTGTTTCCCGCCTTGAGGTTTGCGGAAGGCTGTGCGCTCACGTTGACCGTAACGGTTTTACCGCCGAACGAAAGAACGTTTTCCCCCGCCGTCAGTTTATCTGCGTTAACCGTTAGTACTCCGTCTTTTACGCTGTAATCCGTTTCGGAAAGAGCGACCCCGTTAAGCGTTAAGCCGTCGACTGCGGCGCTGCCTATAAATATGACTGCGTTACAGCCCTTTTCGATATTTACCGAAAGCAGCTCCGGCGCGGGAATTTCCGCTACCGCGACGGTAAACGTGAACGAAGAACGTTCGCCCTTAATGTTAAAGTCGTAGCTACCCGCGGCGGCAAGCGTCGAGAAGTAGTCTCCGGATATAGTCACGCGTCTGCCTTCGACGGTGTAAAACGCGGAGTTTACGGGCGTGTTTTTAAGCGTTGTGTTATAAATTGCAATCACTCGCTGGTCGGTTTCTCCCGCGACGGTAAGATTACCGCCCGAGTAAACATATTCGCTTTGTAACAGCGCAACGGATTTGAAAACCGCAGTGCCCGCACAGACGTTCAGTCCGAACCGCCCTTCCGCGGGTATGCCCTCGGGAACAATGCAGTCAAACGCGTGTTCGCCGTTGAAGTAAACCGTTATATTATTACCCTCGACGATGACTTTAAGCAAAATTTCGTCGGTCTTTGCGACGGCTTTTTCGCCGATATTTCCCACTACGGAAGGCGACCAAAGTTTTACAATCGGCGCGTTTTTGTCGTAGGTGAGTACAAGGTAATTATTTAAATCAACGTCGGCGCGGAACACTAACGCCGCTGCCGCGCCCGAAAGCGTGAACTGAGCCGAAAGAGTGAAATCGCCTGCGCTTTCCTCGGTGAAGATAAAACCGTCGCCGGAGGGTTGAACGCCCATTATACCGTCGGAGGTCATGTACCAGTTGCCCGAACGGACGCCCTGCGCCGTAAAGCTTAAATCGCTGTCGGGCGTGCCTGACGTTACGGTAACGGGTATAACCTTAACCGCGTCCCCGCAGGAAACTTCTATATTTGCCGAACCTGCGGACACGGCGGTTATTTTTGCGCCGCGCCCGGTTTTTTCAACCGCAACCGCAGAGCCGTCTTTAACTCTCCAATTAATCTCTCCGCCGTAGGGCGCGTATGCGGATATTTCTTGCGAGGTTGTAAGCTTCGTATCGAGAAGCAACTCGTCGAAGTCCGTATTAATTACCGAGCCCGTCACGGAGGGATCTCTCCATGCGGAAGCTATTTTATTTATATTTACGCTTGCCGTAACGCTGCCGTCCGAAATAAACTCGGCTCCGAGGGCGTAGGGCGACGCGAACGTAAGCACATAAAACGGAACTTTAAAATCTCCGCAGTATACTTCAACGCTGCCGTTGTCGGAAAGAATGTAGAAGGACTGCGTGCCCGCCTCCCCTTTATGCGAGGAAAATTTATTACGGTAATTGCCGAGCGTCATGCCGCCCGCGCCCGAACGGGTACGGTCGACATAGTAGCCGTCTGTCGGATTCCAGCCGATTTCCGTATATTCGTTTCCGTCGGAATTAATTCTGAAACACACCGCCGCGCCGTCCGGATTTTGAATTTCCGCTTCCAGCTCGAACGTACGCGCGCTTATTCCGCTTAAAATATTTTCGCCGTTTGCCGTCACAGCCGCGTCCGTAACGGATAAAATTTGCGTCTTTATATTTTTAAATCCGTTTGCGGTCTTTACAACGGGCGTCTGGGTAAGGATATATTCCCCGCCGTCGTTTACAAGTCCGTATTCCACGGGGATTGTCATTCCGCCGCCGTTCCAGGTTTTTCTTGCCGCCGCAAGTGCGCCGCTGTCTACGGAAAGCGCGTTGCCGGGAACGCCGCTGAACCAGCTTAAACCGACCGTCTTGCCGAAATATTCGCTGTTGTTATCGTCGATATAAAAAGACTGCGTCGCGTAGCTGTCGGGTCCGAAATCCATTGTTTTGAAAGGAATTTCTTCCATTTCCAACGCGCTTACATCGTTGCCGTTCGTATCGTTAAAAGTTATGTGACCGCTTGAAGAATCGTAACCTATCGTGCCGACCAGATACTGCCTTGCCGTAAAGGTCATAACGGTCAATTCTCTGCCGTCGTCCGCGTTGAGGGTTACAACGTCGGGACATTCGGGGCGGTAGCTTTTAAAGCCGCCCGCGTACGTCCAGTCAAGAAGGTTTGAAGACTTCAAAAACCAGACGTCGTTCGTCTCCATTCCCGTCAGTGCCATACCCCAAAGGGTTACGGAAGAACCGCTTTTCAATACGGGGAAAACCTTGGGGTCGCGGTTGGACTCTTTCTTGCCCGTATTTATATTAATTTCCTGTTCGATAAGCTTTCTTTTAGTCCAGGTAATTCCGCCGTCGTCGCTGGACATAATTACCTGGTCCTGTCTTTTCCCGTCGCGGGTGTAAAAGCCCAGAAGCCCGTCGCCGCCGCCGTTTGCAAACCAGTTTTGAGAGTCTATGTCCGCGCTCATACCGCTGTGGTAAACCATGGCGGAACCCGACCACATATAGCCGTCGCCCCTGCCCGCGAAATCGCTTTCCTTATCGGGGAAAAGCGCTATGGGAAGATGCTCCCAATGCACAAGGTCTTTACTGCGCGCGTGTCCCCAGTACATATCCCCCCATACGTTGCCGTAAGGGTTGTGCTGGTAATAAATATGATAATATCCGTTGTAATACACAAGACCGTTAGGGTCGTTGTTCCAGTGCGCATACTGCGAAAAATGGTACTGCTGGCGGTAAGTTTCGGTGTAGTAAGAGTAATCGCTTGCCGCGGAATACACATCGCCGAAAACAACCTTGGCGTTGAAGCAGTTGAAGCCCGTAGCTCCGCCCGCATAAGTCAGTCCGTCCGCAAGAGAATTAAGGTCGGTTTTTACGTCGGCGCCCGCTTCGTCGAAGGCGAAGCGGCGGATGTTGTCGGCGTAGAACTCGCCGTAAACCGCGCCCGCTTCCGGAGTAATTATTATTTTTATATTTACTTTTTCTATCTTGGCAACTTTGGGGTTGACCATCGCCTTTTCGCCCTCGGTCATCTTATCGTTGCCGATAAAGTAATCTTCCTTTAAAACCTTGGTTTCGTTTCCCTCGGAAAAGTACATCAGCTTTACGGTGTTCGCGCTTCTGTCAACGTTGAACACCCAGTAATGTCCGCCTTCCTCAGCGCCGAAAACCAGTCCCGCCGCGTTGCCCTTTTCAAAGGTTGCCGTTGCGGAATAAACGAATTTATCCTGTGCGCCGTATTCCGCGCCCGATAAATTGAAGCTGTCGCCGGTGCTTTCAAGCGTTATTCCCTCGGCGCGCGCCGTCTTACCGAAGGGTATAAACGCGAGCGCCGCGCATACCGCCGCAGCCGCCGCAAGCACTGCAAGAATACACTTTTTCAATAACCCTGTTTTCATTTTACACCCTCACCTGTTTTATATTTAACGGCGTTAACGCCGCGTCATGTTTTGTCGGGAACCGCGCGAAAAAACGCTTGCGGCTCCCATAAAGGAGAAAAATTTAAATGCCGTTTAATGTCTTCTGTATCATTCCGAGGTCCGGAAGGCTGTCTATCGCGCCCCTGCCCAATGTGTTCAACGCGCCGCAGACGTTACCGAATTTCAGCGCGTGATTCAATACCCCGTCCGTCCATTCGCTTTTTTGCAACCCGTCCAGCCGCGAAAGCACGCCCGCATAGAACGCGTCTCCCGCGCCCGTCGTGTCTACGGGCTTTACCTTTACGGAGGGCACCGCGTTGCGCCTGCCGAGATAACGCCACTCGCTGCCGTTGCCGCCGAACGTTATGCAAACAAGCTTTTCTTTAAGCCGGCCGTCAATGTAGTCTTGACCGAAAATCTCCACTTCGTCCTCGGAAAATTTTACTATATCCGCGGCTTCGAGCATTGTTTTGTAGCGGCTTACGGCGCTTTCCTTATCCTTGAAAATATCCGTACGGAAATTCACGTCGAAGCTGACCGTTTTGCCTGCCGAGCTAGCCCTTTTAGCAAGCCGCGCCGCATACACCGCCCCCTCGTCCTCAGAGAGCATTAAAGAGCCTATATGTACTATATCCGCACTGTCGAAAAGCCCGTCGGGAATTTCAGGCATGCGGTAATCCGCCGTATTTTTGCGGTAAAAGCAGAAAGAGCGCTCCCCGTGACGGTCAAGCTGAACGAAAGCAAGCGTCGTGTTTCTTTGCGCGTCGCTTTCAAGGCAAAGTCCGTCAAGCTTTACCGACTTTACGAAATCTTTTAAAAAGCCGCCTATGATATCGTCGCCGACGCTGCCGGCAAACGCGCTTTTGACGCCGAATTTTTTTACGGCGCAAGCTACGTTGAACGGAGCGCCGCCCGCCTTTCTTTCATAGACGAAAACGCCGTCCCTTTCCGCGCCTATCATATCCGCAAGTATTTCACCCGCGCACAGTATCATTATTTACCTCCGCCGTTTCCGGCACGCTATTCTCCGCCGCGGGCGGAGCTTTTTTCACGTATATTCCTTCCCTTATCAAAAATTCCGCCGTCCTTACCGCCAACACTCCGAATTGTAGAATAAGCGCGACGGTAAACAATAAGTTTCTCGGCGTGAAGTAACCGCAAATAAAGGTGCAAAAACCGGCAATCAGTGCGGAAAACCACATGAACGAGCCCGTTATTTTTAGACCCGCGCCGAAGCCTTTACAGCAGTCCGATTTAATAAGCCGAGTTATGCAGAACAGCAACAGCGCCAGTATAAGCGGCATTAAGGCGATATAAGGTATAAACCTTATAATATTCATCAGATACATATACACGCTCATGCCGACCGTGCCGTCAAAGGCGTTTAAAATAAAGTTATCCACGCCCTTGGCCGTAGGCGTCACCGTTCCGTCGGCGCATTTCGCAAAGTAGCCGTAGAATTGAACGTTGAGTCCCGAATTCGTCTTGAACGCGCCTGT
The DNA here is from genome assembly GCA_910578765.1 of uncultured Christensenella sp. GTDB lineage: Bacteria > Bacillota > Clostridia > Christensenellales > Borkfalkiaceae > Coproplasma. The sequence continues at coordinate 3,507 of CAJTRW010000027.1, read as the reverse complement.
GTAAGTATCGCCGAACAAAATAAAATAGTTTTGCGTTCCGTTCTTTACGTAATTGTTGTAATAATAATTTCTGAGCATCGGCGCCGAGCCCGAGCTTTCGTATTTTTTCAGGTCGGGATAATAAGCTTTGACGTAAAGCTTATATACGGCGCGCGCGTATTCTTCCTTTGAAAGAGCTTGGGAATTTTTTATTTCCTTATACTGCAAGGAAATTTTTTCGTCGTCGGTCAAGCTTTCCAGATACCGCTCGTGCTTTTCGGTAAGCTCGGGCGTAAGAATAAGCTCGTTCTTTGTGTACTCTATTTCAAACGTGTAATTCAAATTTTCCGCGTCGTCGCGATTTTTGAAATCTTCATAGTCGATTTTCGTTCCGTCTTTCAATACGCAGTAAGCGTTGAAATCGTCGAACGCGTCCGCGGGGCGGGTGTCGATTATCAGGTTATATCCGTTTACGGCGTAAACTGCGGCGTCGCCGTCTTCGCCGAACGTATCGACGAGCTTATCCGTAACAATGTTTCCGTCCGAAACCGTCAAAGGCACTGCGTTCGGTCCGTCGGAAAACGCGTTGTACAGAAACTGCCTGAACCGGTCCGCCGAGGAATAATGTGTCTTAAACGGCAGAATGTCTGCGGCGATAAGCCCGCAGAACATAAATACGAGCGTCAATATAAAACCGAGCGCGACGTTGAAATAATTTCTTTTAACGGCGCTTTTCGCAACTTTATCCGAAAAAAAGCTCAGTCCTATAAACTTCAACCAATCCATAAGTTTTCCGTCCGCTATTTATTGCCGATTGCTCTGCTCATAACCGAAAGCTCGGTTTGCTTATCGAAAAGATGAATATGCTTTTCGTCAAAGCTTATTTTGACCGCGTCTGAAGGCTGCATATCGTTGCGGTCGGGCACGCATACTATGTAATCCTTGTCGTCCCCGTCTATTTTAATGAAAAGCTGAGTTGTGTTGCCCAAAACTTCCTTAATGGTCACGGTTGCGTCAAGTCCGTCCTTCTTGACGGAAATATTTTCGCCGCGCACGCCCAAAGTCAGTTCATGCTCCTCTCCGTCCAAATACTTTTTATCTATTGTCCGCAATTTGGAAAGAGAATATGAAATTTTCTGTCCGTTTGCAAAGGTCGTTTCCAATTTGGAACCCGCCTTTTTAACCGTAACGTCGAAGAAATTCATCTGCGGCGTGCCGATAAACCCTGCGACAAACTTGTTTTCGGGATAGTCGAAAAGGTTGGTGGGGGTATCTATCTGTTGAATTACGCCTAGCTTCATGACGACTATTCTCGTACCCATCGTCATAGCTTCTATCTGGTCGTGCGTAACGTAAATGAACGTTGTTTTTAGCTGGTTGTGAAGCTTTACTATCTCGGAGCGCATTGTCGTACGCAGCTTCGCGTCAAGGTTGGATAAAGGTTCGTCCAAAAGGAACACCTTGGGTCCGCGCACCATCGCCCTGCCCAAAGCAATCCTCTGACGCTGACCGCCCGACATTTCCGAAGGCTTAACGTCCAAAAGCTCGGTTATACCCAGTATTTCCGCCGCCCATTTTACCTTTTCGTCTATTACTTCCTTCGGCATGTGCTTATAGGTGTATGCCTGGACGGGCGTGGAAGAATAATAAGCGAGGTCGCTTTCGATTTTTGCTTTGCGCTGTCTTAGACCGATCTTTACCTCGCTGTCGGGTATTTCGTCGGCGTTTACGCCCAGCTCCCGCGCAGTTGCCTTGGCTTCTTCAAGCTTTTCCGCCTCGCCCGTATGCATGGCGGCTATTATGTTTTTCTGCGCGTTTTTAAGCGCAGTTAAACGCTCCTGCATATCGCGGATTTTCTGCGCGTCGGCATTAGCCTTGTCAGATTTAAGCTCTTTGACCGCCGTCTTGCACTCGTCTATGTATTTTTTGAAGTAAAGTCTTACCTCTCCGTCCTCGGCATAGCGCAAATCTCCGCAAACCGTTTTAAGCTTGCTTTTAAGCTCGCGTACCTTTTTATTGTCTATCTCTAATACGGGTTCACCGTTTTCCGTTTTCTTTTCTACGGGGATTTTCCTTATTTTTAAGCCGAACGCTATATTCTGATAGGAAGTCATATGCGGATAAAGCGCATAGCTTTGGAAAACCATAGCTATGTCCCTGTCCTTCGCGTCGACGTCGTTTACAAGGTTGTCGCCGATAAAAAGCTCTCCTCCGGTAATTTCTTCAAGTCCCGCAATCATTCTCAGCGTAGTAGACTTTCCGCAGCCCGAGGGTCCGACAAATACTATAAACTCGCCGTCCTGAATTTCCATATTGAAATCCTTCACGGCAACAAAATCGCCCGAACGCTTGCCGTCGTCCTCCTTACCCTTACGGAACAGCTTTTTCTTGGAAGTTTCTTTGCCCGGATAAATTTTATAAATGTGCTTTAACGACAGACCTGCCATGCGACCCCCATTAATGAAAGAAACTAAAATTTTTTGTGAAATTCTTTCTTTTTTGTATTATACTACTTGAAATTACAAATTGCAACCAATTTTGGAAACGTTTCCAAAAAATTTTTTTGACAAATATTTCATATGCATGTCCTGCATATAATAATAAATATCCCCGCCGTTTTACGGAAAGATTAATCCGTTAAAAAATGTGATAAACGGCTTTTTTATATTATTTCATTTAGCGGAATGACAAATTAAGCGAACGCATGATATAATTAAAAGCGGCGACGGTTTTTTTAATTTACTTGGCTGCGTTCCGGCGATAATATCAGGTCGGATTACGGACATTATTCTACAGCTTCGGGCGTTTTTTACAGCGCCGGTTCCTGTAAAATTTTAGCTGTGCGGCCTGCGACTCACAAATGCGTTTGAATTACTGTTATTCTGAGCAACGCGAAGAATCTGTTTTAGATTCTTCACCCCGTAAAGGGGTTCAGAATGACATGCAAGGAATGACAAAGCGCAAAACTTATGCTAAAATATTTGCGGCGACGGTTTTTTAAAATTACTCGGCTGCGTTCCGGCTTTAATGCGGAATCTTATATTAACTGGTATATGTCGGCAGCGGGGCATAAGTATAGTTCACTTGCGTACACCACACAAGCTGTGCGGCCTGCGACTCACAAATGCGGTTGAATGTTTAAAAACGTTATGCTACAATATTTGCGGCGACGGTTTTTAAAATTATTTGGCTGCGTTCCGGCTTTGATTCAAGTGCATTCATTTCTATTTTTTTGACAGCTTCGGGTGTTTATTTCAATACTTTACCTATGCATTTGTTATCTGTGCGGCCTGCGCTTTACAAGAAGTCAACCTGTCATCCTGCCCGAGGACTTTACTCGAAGGTTTGCGCACCTTATTGTCATGCTGAGCATAAGCGAAGCATCTATTAAATTAAAAGGCGCAAAGCGATAGCGAAGGATCTAATATTTAGATTCTTCACCCCATAAAGGGGTTCAGAATAACAAAAAACCAACAACAACCGCGTATTACAGTATCCGAAAAGTACATTGACTTTCGGACGGATTAA
>CAJTRW010000026.1:16832-25306 GCA_910578765.1 uncultured Christensenella sp. | reverse complement strand
CATGCCCTTTTAGGGCTTGTGCAAACTACGCGTTGAACGCGTAGTTATGATTTGTTACGGTTAAGGCGAAACCCTGTTAATGTCCCTCGGGAACATTGTAGCGTTTCTCACGTTCTTGAAGCCCAAAAGATGCATTGTCAGCCTTTCAAGTCCTAAGCCCAGACCGCCGTGGGGGGGCGCGCCGTATTTGTGCAACATTAAATAGGTTTCGAATTCTTCTGGATTCATGCCCAGTCTTTTCATTTTTTCAACCTGCATGTTATAGTCGTGAATTCTCTGTCCGCCGGAGGTAATTTCTATTCCGCGGAACAACAGGTCGAAAGACAGCGTAACTTCGGGGTCGTCGGGGTCGTCCATAGTATAGAAGGGGCGCTTTTTGGAGAGGTAATGCGTTACGAAAAGGAAATCGGAATTAAACTGCTGTTTCGCCCATTTGCCGAGGAAAGCTTCTTCTTCCGGCTCGAAATCCTTCATATCGGTTATATTTTTCAACTTTTTCACGCACAGCTCTTTTGCGTCCTTGAAGCGTATGCAGGGGATAGATGTAATTTCTGGTATATCGGCTTTCAAAAGCTCGACTTCGGGCGCGTATTCGGTTTTCAATAAGTTCATAATATATTTAAGAGCGCCCGCTTCGGTATTCATTATGTCGGTGAAGCTGTCGATAAAGCCCATTTCCAAGTCCATGGAAATGTATTCGTTGAGGTGTCTTGAAGTATCGTGGTGTTCCGCGCGGAATACGGGCGCAATTTCAAAAACTCTTTCAAACACGGGAACGAGAGCCTGCTTATACAGCTGCGGACTTTGCGCAAGATAAACCGTCTTGCCGAAATAGTCAAGCTTAAATACGTTTGTTCCGCCTTCGGCGCCGGCAAAATTGATTTTAGGTGTGTGGACCTCCGTAAAATTTTGACTTTGCAAATATTCGCGGAATCCTCTCTGAATTCCTTCCTGTAATTTGAAAATAGCTCTTTCCTTGGGGTTTCTCAGCGTTACCGGTCTGTTGTCAAGATTTACTGAAAGGTCGCAAACGACTTGCTTTTTCGAAATAACCACGGGGGGAACCGCCGCGGGTTTGGATAATATTTCTATGCCGTGAATTTGCAGTTCGTAACGTTCGCTGCCGTCGCGGGTCTCGCTTTTAACAACCTTTCCGGTTATTTTTGCCGAAGCCTGCTCAACGACGTTTTCGTCTAAGCGGTAGTCGGAAAACTCGGTGGAATAAACGCATTGAATAAGTTCCCTGTCCGTACGGATAAGTATAAACGCTATATCCGACATTTCCCTGATATTGTGGATTGCTCCTCTGATTACGACTTCTTCGCCGATTCGGTTTTTAAAGTCTCCGTAAGGCGTGTAAGCGGAGGTGGTAACTCCTGTGATTTCCTGCATAAGTGATTCAGCCTCTCAACCGTTTTCTTTTGATTTTAAGACTTTTAAGCGTAAAAATCAAGTAAATTGCGCCTTATGCCGTTTAATTTGCATTCTGGTTGAATTTACCTCTTGCGTTTTTTATATAATTAATATATAATTGACTGTAATGTCTGCGGTGTTCGTGGTATGGAAAATTCGTAATCCACAAAGTTTATAAGGGAGCGGCACGTTCGCGGAAACAGGCAAGGTCTGCATTTATGCGGAAAGTCTTATGTTTTCGCTTCGGCGCACCCACCTGCGAGATGCGGGTTAATACTTTTTCATATCACGGCACAGGCGGATATTTTATTTTGCGTAATTTTACCCTCCCGACGAAGCGTCGGAAGGGTATTTTTGTCAATGTAATTATGTAACATTCAAAGATAATTATTTTCATAAAATTCTTGACAGAAAAATATTTAAATGATAAAATTAATAATGTACGGGTAAGAAAAAAAATCGTTTTATAAATTTTTTCGCTTATGCTGTGCGAAAATAACCATGGAGGGTTAAATGAAAAAATTAAAACTCGTATTACCCGTTTTGATGGCTGCAATTATGGTATTAGCTATACCTTTTACGTTTGCCTGCAAAAAGAAGCCTCAAAACTCCGGTAATGATGTTACGAAATTACAGTCGATAGATTTGGATTTGACTTATGCCAAAACCGAATATTATCTGGGCGAAAATTTCAGCGCCGAAGGTTTGGTTGTCAAGGCTACCGTATTGAAGCCCAAAGCTAAAGAGCCTGAAACGGTAGAGCTGGAATCGAATGAATATGTAATCGACTGGTCGGCATACAGCAAAAGCGCGGTTGCCGAATATCCTATAAAAGTTTCTTATACGCTCGGCGAGGATACCCTGACGAAATCGTATAACGTAATAGTAAAAAACGAGATTTTGCAACTCGATACTTCCAGCGTTAAAAAGCTTTACGTTATCGGTGAAGATAAGACTGTGGACAAAAGCGGTCTTGTCGCCACGCTTATAACTTTCGAGCCGGGTAAAGAAGCTGCGTCTGCAAATGTTACAAGCAGCGTGTTTGTCGACTGGAATAAAATTAAGCTCGACCACGAGGAAGTTTATACCGTTCCCGTATATTATTACGGCGCGGTAACCGTTAAAGCGGAATTTACCGTTGAAGTAATTCAGCCGAGGATAGGACTTCAAGTATCTTTAGTGGACGGCGTTGTTGCCGGTGCGACGATTGCGGACGACAAGCTTTCCGCATCTATAACTTTGACTACCGACAATAATTCGGTATCTATCGATACTTCTAAAATCGAGGTGCGTAAGTCCGATAAATACGGTGTACTTATAGATGAAGTTATAACTCTCGGACCCGAATATTCGGTTAAAGTTTATAAAGAGAAAACCGAAATAACCGACCTTACAAACCTTCACGGCGGCATTTATCAAATTTGGGTTTCCGTTCAGACAGTAGACTCTGACGGCAACCCCTATGAAGCTTCGGGATTTGCTCCTATTTATGTTGACGACATAATATCCGGTATAACTTTCAAAAGCGGTAACACTACTCAACAAATAGGCAAAGACGAAATTTCTTCCACGTGGACGTTTACGGCGGTTTATGTCAGCGGAGCCCAAGAAGATTTGACGATGGAACAGATAAAAGCTGCCGGCGGGTCGTTAACCTCTTTCGATACGACGGTTGCCGCACAAAACAAGTCTGCCACCGTAGTTTATAAACACGTCAGCGCAAGCGGTATTACAACGTATAAAAACACAACAGTCACTTATACGATTACACCGCTTACCGGCGAGCACGATTATTCGTTAACAATGACTTTTGATAATGCGTCAAAGTCGGCTATAACGACTTGGGGCGAGTTGACCGGGTCTTCACAGCACTGCGAGTTGATTAACGGAGGTACCACCTACGGCTCGGGAGAAAAGTCTACCGCCGACGGCGGAATATCTATTACCGATTACATGCAAATTAAATCCGGCAAAGCCGTAACCGTATCTTTGGGATCGGCGGTAAAATCCGGTAGCGCTAAAATAACAGTTTATGTTTCCCACAATAGTACCGGAAATACAAGAACGGCTTCGTTAAAGAAGTCCGGCACAGAAATAGCAAGCGAAGTTATAACTTCTGCCGGTAGCGGAGAACCTCTGCACGTAATGGTTGCCGATAATCTCGATAGCGGAATTTACGTTCTTGACGCTAACGATACGATGTATGTTTACAAAATAGTGGTCACATATACTGTAGATTACGGTAGCGGTTCTTAATAAGGGAGGTAAATGTAATGAAAAACGGTAATAGAATGAAAAAGAATGTTTTATCGGTAATTGCGGCGCTCGCTTTGTCTGCGACGGGCGTTTGCGGCGCGGTATCGTTTACCGCCTGCGGTGATAAATCCGCAAACGAAGTCGGTACGGGAAAATACTCCGATTTAAGCACAACAAAAATTGCTACGGCCGACGGCGTTTTGGAAAGCATAAATTCAGACAGGGTTTTCTATGTTTCCAATACTCCGGCTCAGGACGCGGACGGAAGTAAAGAAAAGCCTTACGATATAGGCAACTTGCTTGGTGCAAGCGAAGATAAGACTATATTAAAACCGGGCGATACGGTTTTAATGGTGCCGGGTACCTATAGAATTTCTATGACAATAGAAATACATGCAAGCGGAGCTTTTAACAGCTATCTTAAAATTATGAACGCTGCGTACGTTTCAGGTAGCGGATATGAAAGCGTGGCCGATAAAGAAGTAATTCTCGATTTCAGCGATCAGTCTTTTGCAAGCACTGCGCGCGGCGTGCAGATTTACGGCGATTATATTTACTGGCACGGTATAGACGTGTGCGGAGCGGGAGACAACGGTCTGTATATAGGCGGCAGTTATAACACGATAGAGTATAGCGAATTTTATAACAACCGCGATTCGGGTTTGCAGCTCGGCAGGTCTTACAGCGATACGACGGACCCTAAGTATAATTTGATAGATAATTGGCCCAGCTATAATCTTATTAAAAACTGTACTTCGCATAACAATTACGATAACGAAACATACGGTGAAAATGCCGACGGCTTTGCGGCTAAACTTACCGTGGGTTACGGCAATGTATTCGACGGTTGTATTGCTTACAGGAATTCTGACGACGGTTGGGATTTATACGCAAAGACCGATTCGGGAAATATAGGAACCGTAATTATGTATAACTGCGTTGCATATGAAAACGGTTATCTCGAATATACTCAGCGCGAATGCAATAAAAAGTTCCCTACCTGGACGGGTAGACTTTCCGAGGCGGGCAATGCCGAGGGCGAAAACAAATACGGACTCGATTCGTATCTGACGCGCGACGGCGACGGTAACGGCTTTAAGCTCGGCGGTTCGGTTATGGAAGGCGACGTGCTGATGTACAACTGTCTTTCGTTTAATAACAGAATGCACGGTGTAACGGATAACTCTAATCCGGGCGTGATTTCTGTGAACTATACCACCAGCTTCGACAACAGCGCGGCAATAGACAACGATCCGACCAGCGCGACTTTCGGACAGATTATAGCTGCGGAAAACCATGAATCTCACGGCAATATAAACATGGCCAGACAGAGCTACAGCTATAACAATTTAAGCCATGTGCTTTCCGCTTGGGATAATATGGTGGTTTCGCTTGAAGCGGACGAATACAGGGCGTCTGTTACAGACAGTATACTTTGTAATGCCGCTGGCAGTAAAAAAGCGAATAAAATCCAAGGTTCCATCGATGCGAATACAAATAAGGATATAAACGGTTCTGTAATAGGACCTGTCAGCACACAAGAAATAAATGCGCTTAACGCGGCGGATATTTTCGAGACGCTTCCTATAATAAAAACCGGTGCGGAATATACTTACAATATTTCCGGACTCAAGGATTTATATTCTGCCGGCAGCGTGACCGCACTCAATGCGAACAGGGCGCATTATAAATACCGTAATCCGGACTGCTCCATAAATATGGGAACGATACTGGATATCAAAGACGGCGCACAATCTAAACTTTTAGGTTCGTCAAATCCTATCGGATCGGATTTGAATAAAGCTTCCTGGGAAGATTATACGCACTTTTACGTGAGCGATTACGTTGATACGGGCGCTGCTTCACGCGACGAAGCAATTGTGGCAAGGACGAAAGAAGCTTTGACTTTAAATTGTGACGTAGACAGTGTGTTCCAGGATTTCGATGTCCCCTCAAAAATGATAGGTTGCACAATCGAGTGGTCGTCTTCCGATATCGGGCATCTCGAAGTAGACGCTACAAGCAAAAACGTTTCTTTAAACAAAGCCGAATATGTAACTGCTGTTGTAAACCGTCCCATAGATGCCGACGTTAAGGTGCTTTTAACTGCAACAATTAAATGCGGCGACGCGACGGATACAAAAGTATTTACGGTTAATATCAAACACGGAACGCCGGTAATCGGCAGGATATTCGCCAAAACTCAAAAGGGTGAAATTGTCGATGACGGGGATTCGTTGATAATCGATTTGTATTCGGTTTACCGCGAGCCCGAAATCTTCGTGGAAAACGGTCTCGATTATAACGGAAAACTTCTTAATAAAGATTTGTATACTGTCGATACGACTTATATGTTTGCTGTAAGAAAAGGCGCCCGTCCGATTCCCGTAAAAGGATTCACGCCTTCCAATTCCGGCGTATATACTATTACGAAAACCATTACGCTCAACGCCAACGGCTCGACCAAGTCAATGACGTATACTGTTTACAATGCAAGCGTTACGGCAAAACTTGACTTTGTTACTGTCCCCGATATTACCGTAAATAAGGAAGGGTATAACATTTCCGCAACTGCTTTAACTGCGGCTACCGGTACGCTTTATGCGGTATCTTCTCCTACGGAGCTTACGGATTTAACCGCGGAAAATATCAAAACGTATTCCGGAGTTACGTCATATCCTTTCAGGGGCGACACCTTCAGTATTCAGTTTAAAAATGAAAATAAAGCTGCATATTACGTTTACTATGCTCTGTCTAACGTTAACGGAGAAGTTACTTCGCAGGTTTACAGTCAAGAAGTTACGGTGCAGAATATCTCTACGCATGACGAATTTATGGATATGGCCGGCGGGGTCAATATAAATTCCACAACTATCTATAAGCTTACAAATGATTTGGATTTCTCCGGAGTTAATTACAGACTCGGTTCCAATTCGTTCAAAGGCTTATTCAACGGAATGGGTCATACGATTTCCAATGTTTCTATTACCGGATCGGGTGATAAGGATTGCGTCGGTATATTTTATAAAGTAGGCGGCGGTACCGTTGAAAACGTGAAATTCCACAACATAAAGGTAAACGGCGGACCCGATACTAATAAAAAGAATAATAAAGTAGGTATAGTAGGCGAATGTACGGGCGGAAATTTTTATAACATCGCTCTTACGGAAATTGATATTGAAACTACGGGTCAGCGCGCCGGAGGTTTGCTGGGCTATGTGGGCGTAGGCACACCGGTGTATATAGAGCAGGTATCTCTCGTGAACAGTGAAAACAGCTCTATAAAAGCTTCTCAACGCGCGGGCGGATTGGTAGGTTTCTCACAGGCAAGTTCGTCGGCTTCCGGTATACTTGAAATTTATATCGATAACTGCTATGTAGATACCGTTATTACGGCAAGCTATGAATTAGGCGGTATTTTCGGTACGTATGACTGTGGAGTTGCGGCGGTAGCTTTCAATCTTGAAATCAGTTCTACTATGTTTGTAGGTACAGTTAATGTAACGGGCTCCAAAACATTTGCCGCAGGTATACTCGGATATCAGAAGGGCAGTCTTTCTCAAATGAGAATAACCGACTGTATTTCTATAGGTAAAACTATATTCAATAATACAGAGGTGTTGACGGGTCTTAAAAACAGTTCGGGAATTGTCGGAGCTTTTACTACAACGTTGGCGGACGGACTGCACGGCGATGTTAAAGGTTGTATAGCGCTTATTGAGGAATACAATTCCAATTTCGCGGTGACGGTTGCGGATAGCATGAATATGTTTACGTATATAAGTACTTTTAATAATAAGCTGGATTCGGATTATTGGACTTATATATTCGACTCGTCTGTAACTTTAAAAGCGCCGTATGTGCAGCTTAAGTTTTTGGGTAACTGGTCTTAATAATTATCAAAAATGCAAAACAAGCTAAGCTTTAACGGCTTAGCTTGTTTTTATGTAATTTAACAGAGTTTATACAAAAAAACAAAGCCGACTTTCCATAAATGTGAAAAGTTCGACTTTGCTGACTTGATGGTGACCGACATAATAACTAAACCGAAACGCCCCTATAACTTGAAATTTTCCAAGCCCGCAATTTTTGCAGCCTCTTCCAAATACCATACCCAAAAGTGCTTTTCGCGTATAGCGCATTTATCGTCGTCTTCGTCGGTGTAAGTATACGCGACGCACGCTTCTTTTGCCGCGTCCCTTTCGTATGAGTCTATATCGTCATCCGTCAAGTCGCTGTCCCACGGTTCCAAATATTGCTCGTCTTCCAAAGCTACTACCATCGCATCCCAAGCGGCGACAGCGGCGGAAGCGGCAGCTCCATACTTTTCGACGGAAATCATAAAATCGTCGATAGTGGATTGTTTCCTTTCTGCCCGCAATTCTTTAACCTTGATTTTGCCGTCCAAGTAGGCAAGGCTCTTATCAATTAAATTTTGCGGACTTTTATTGTTTGGGTCGACAGAACTATATATAGGCACTACCTTTTGCGCACAGGCGAGTGCAAGATACGCGCGTTTTTTAAGCGGTTCCGTCAGCGACCGAGGCTTTAACGAGTCGCGTTTACGCGGTTCGATTTCACCCATAGTTTGCCAAATTTTTCGTCGTGCGGTTAAACTGAGTTTCCCGCTTTCCGCAATTTCTTTTTCCGCTTGTTTGAATATTTCAATACAATTCATTTAAAGCTCCTAATATAAATTACTGTTTATCGCTTGATTTAAGCAAAATAATTATAGCACAAACAAACACAATTTTCAAGCGTATGCCTATACAAAAATAGGACTATGGCACTGTGGCGAGTGCTTG
>CAJTRW010000026.1:0-16822 GCA_910578765.1 uncultured Christensenella sp. | reverse complement strand
CGAGCGCGCGGCGGCGATTATTTAAATCGCCGCCGCATCCAATAAAAACAAAAAAAATCAGCCTAACCGAATATTTTTGTGAAATATTCGAATCAGGCTGAGATTGGTGACCCTGCCGGGAATCGAACCCGGGATTGAGCCTTGAGAGGGCTCCGTCTTAACCGCTTGACCACAGGGCCTGTAATTAGGCTATATAAATATAGCATATTTAACCGCAGTTGGCAAGTAAAAATAACAAAGAAATGAAAAATGCGTTCATTATAAATTAAGTTTTTTATTGTTGAAAATTTTGTTGACATTAAAATTTTTAATAAATATAATTATTTAGACTTCAAACTTTTTTATTTTGTCAGTTATTTCGGGGGCGGTTTTGGAAAACAAGAAACTTTTCGGTCTGGTCTGTTATCTGCATAGGCAGATGAGTAGGGAGAATAATGCGTTGTTTGCAGATTACGGAATTACGCCGGTGCAAATGCAAACTTTGGTATTCGTGGCCATACATACCGAAAAGGGAGAAAAGGTATGCCAGAGGGATATTGAAAACTATATTAATTTACGTGCATCCTCTGTTTCCACGCTTTTGAATACCTTAGAAAACGGCGGTTTTGTTAACCGCGAAACGTCAGACGGCGACGCGCGGACGAAATACGTATCTCTTACTGAAAAGGGCTACGGCGTCTGTAATAAAAACAGAACGTTAATGGAAAATTGCGACGCGGTAATTCAGTCTGCATTGTCCGAGGAAGAACAAAAAATTTTTAAAAACCTTTTACTTAAAGTTATCGAAGAAATAGAAACGCGCAAAGGAGAGAAGTAATTATGATAAAAACTTTGCTTAAAAGCGTAAAACAATATAAAAAACAATCTGTTTTGTGTCCGCTTTTTATGGTCGGCGAAGCGGTAATGGAAATTATTATTCCGTTCTTTATGACGTTTATCGTCGGCGAGTTCGAGCAGCTTGCAAAGGGAAAAATTGACGGCATCGATACGAAAAAAATAGTTATATATGCCGTTTTAATGATCGTATGCGCCGTTTTTGCTCTGTTATGCGGTGTAATGGGTGGCAGGCTTGCAGCAAAAGCCTCCTGCGGCTTCGCGCACAATTTAAGGGAAGATATGTACAACAATCTTCAAACTTTTTCTTTTGCGAATATAGACAATTATTCGACGGCAAGTCTCATTACGCGTATAACAACGGACGTGACAAACGTACAAAACGCGTATCAAATGGCTATCCGCATGCTCGTTCGCGCGCCCATACTTTTTATAGCGTCGATTATTATGACCGTTATTATCGAACCTGTAATGGCGTTAATTTTCGGTTGCGCGGCGGTTTCTTTGGGTATAGTGGTAAGCGTATGTATGATAAAGGTTGTTCCGTATTTCAGAACAATGTTCAGAAAGTACGACGACTTAAACGCGGTCGTGCAGGAAAATCTGACGGCTATACGCGTCGTCAAGTCTTATGTAAGGGAAAACACGGAAATAGCCAAAATGCGTAACGCTACGGGCGAGGTTTACAAATATTCCGTTAAAGCCGAAAGGATACTCACTGTCATGATGCCGTGCGTGACCTTGGTAATGTTTATAGTAAATCTATTAATTATTGCTTTGGGCGCAAATATGGAAACGGGGGCAATCTCCGGCAACGTAAGCCCGTCGCAGATTCAGACGCTTATACAGTATTCGGCGCAGATTCTTTCCGGCGTGATAATGGTTGCCATGTGTCTCAATTTCATATCTCTGTCCAAAGGCAGTATGGATAGAATTTGCGAAGTTCTGAACGAGAGAACCACTTTGCCTAAGCCGCAAAATCCCGTTTTCGAAATAAAAGACGGCTCTGTAATTTTCGAAAACGTAAGCTTTGCTTATTCGCAGAAATCTGACGTCAGTGTCTTAAACAACATTAATCTTGAAATAAAATCGGGCGAAACGGTGGGTATCATCGGCGCTACGGGCTCGGGTAAAACTTCATTGGTTTCCCTTATACCCAGACTTTACGACGCGACGGTCGGCACCGTCAAAGTCGGCGGCGTAGACGTAAAGCAATATAATATGGATACCTTGCGAAATAAGGTTGCCATGGTGTTGCAGAAAAACGTGCTGTTTTCAGGCACGGTAGCCGAGAATTTACGCTGGGGTGACGAAACTGCAACGGAAGAAGATTTACGCTCTGCGGCGCGGCAGGCTTGCGCAGAGGAATTTATTGACGCTTTGCCGGGAGGATTCGATTACGATTTGGGTCAGGGCGGGGTAAACGTTTCCGGCGGGCAGAAACAGCGCCTGTGTATTGCGCGTGCCATGCTCAAAAAACCCGACGTAATAATTTTCGACGACTCTACTTCGGCAGTGGATACGAAGACCGACGCGCAAATCCGCGCCGCTTTGCGGGAATACGCTCCCGAAACGACTAAAATAATTATTGCGCAACGCATTTCTTCGGTTGAAGACGCCGATAAAATCGTGGTAATGGACGAGGGCGGTATAAGCGGCATAGGCACGCACGAGCAGCTTTTAAAGACAAACGGAATATACCGCGAGGTATACGAATCCCAGATAAAAGGAGGGGAAGCCGATGAAGCGTAAAAAATCTTCAAACGTTTCCGCGCAACAGGTTGCGGCAAAAAACGGCAAGCGCGCCAAAACGCCCGTAAAGACGTTGAAGCGATTGCTTTCATACGCATTTTCCAACAACAAGCTGGCGACGACGTTCGTTGTCGTGTTTGTATTTTTCTCGTCGGTTGCGCACGTAGTCGCCGCTTCCAGAATTTCTTACATAATTACCGAGCTTATAGAAAACGGCAAAAACGCCGACATGTGGGGCGTAGTATATTCGAATATAATAGCTATGGCTTGTATTTATCTGATAGGTTCGGTTTCTTCGTTCGCCTATAATTTAATGATGATGTACATTGCGCAGAAAACTTTGAAAAAGATGCGCGACGAAATGTTTGCGAAAATGCAGAATTTGCCTTTGAAATATTTCGACAGCCGCACGCACGGCGACCTCATGAGTCTTTATACCAACGACGTCGATACAATGCGCCAGCTTCTCACGCAGACGATTCCGCAGATTATTTCTTCCGTAATAACCATTGTAGCGGTGTTCGTGTTTATGATATTGTACAGCGTTACTCTGTTACTTGTCGTCTTAGTAGTACTTGCCGCCATAATTTTTGCTACGAAATATATAGGCGGCAAATCCGCAAAGTATTATCTGCAACATCAAAAATCGCTCGGCAGACTTAACGGTTACGTCGAAGAAATGACCGAAGGGCAGAAGGTTATAAAGGTTTTCTGCCATGAAGCAAAAGCGCGCGAGCAGTTTAAAGTTTTTAACGATGAGCTTAACGAAGCGGGCGCCAAGGCGAATACATACGCATTCGTATTGGGACCTATTAACAACAATCTCGGCTATTTGCAGTATGTTCTTGTGGCTTTGGTCGGCGTGCTTTTTATGGCGTTCGTGGGGGAGAAAGGCTTTCTTTCCATTCAGTGCTCCGTAATAGAGGCGGATAATGTCAACAGGGTGGCGTGCATAGCGGGTGTGCTTGTCTCGTTTTTAATGTATTCCAGACAGTTCAATATGCCGCTTATGCAGGTTTCGCAGCAGTTTAACGCCATTGTAATGGCGCTTGCCGGCGCGGAAAGGATTTTCGAAACGGTCGACTCGTCCCCCGAAGATAAGGGAGGAAACGTTGTTTTGACTTACGGTGAAAACGGTCAAAGCAAATGGGCGTGGAAACGTCCGGAAAGCGACGGCTCTTACACATACATTCCCTTGAAAGGCGATATCCGCTTCAATGACGTCGTATTCGGTTACACCGATGAAAAAGTTATTTTGAAGCATATCAGTCTTTATGCCAAACCCGGGCAAAAAATCGCTTTCGTCGGGTCGACCGGCGCCGGTAAAACGACGATAACAAATCTCATAAACCGTTTTTACGATATTAGCTCGGGGGAAATAACTTACGACGGAATCGATATCAAAGATATTAAAAAGGACGATTTACGCCGTTCCTTGGGCGTAGTTTTGCAGGATACGCACCTTTTCAGCGGTACGGTAATTGATAATATACGTTACGGCAGACTCGACGCTACCGACGAGGACTGCGTAAACGCCGCCAAGCTTGCCAATGCGGATTTCTTTATTACCCACCTGCCCGAGGGATATAAAACGGTTATAAAGGGCGACGGAGCCAATCTTTCGCAAGGGCAAAGACAGCTTCTCGCCATAGCTCGCGCGATGGTTTCGGATTGCCCCGTTATCATTCTGGACGAAGCAACTTCTTCCATCGATACCCGTACGGAAAAGCTCATAGAGCAGGGTATGGATAAGCTTATGGAGGGCAGGACGGTTTTCGTAATAGCGCACAGGCTTTCCACCGTCCGCAACAGTCATGCGATTATGGTACTTGAAAACGGAGAAATTATCGAGCGCGGCGACCATAAATCGCTTATAGAGCAGAAAGGTAAGTATTACAGCCTGTATACCGGCGCTTTCGAGCTAGAATAATAAAAATAGTACAACCTGTAAAAGAATAGTACAAACTGTCGAAAACATACACTACTTTTAGAGCGATTGCTCGTTCGGGGTAGCGTATGTTTTTTGATTTGTTGAATTTGCTTTTCGGTAAAATATTCTTTTTTACCGGTATGGTGCGCGACGGGACTTTCCCAAAGCCGCTTTCGCCCGAGGACGAAAGAAAATATTTGGCATTAGCGCGTGAAGGCGACGCTCAGGCAAAAGAAATACTTATAAAGCACAATATGCGTCTTGTTGCGCATGTGGTAAAAAAATATACCGGCGCGGCGGAAACTGACGATTTGCTTTCTGTAGGCTCGATAGGGCTTATAAAAGCTATAAATACCTATCAGGACGGCAAGGGTACGCAGCTTGCAACTTATACTGCCCGTTGTATAGAAAACGAAATTTTAATGCTGCTGCGCGCAGGCAAAAAGCATAAAAACACTGTCTCGCTTTCGGACCCCGTCGGGGTAGACAAGGACGGTAACGAGTTGACGCTTATCGACCTTCTCGCGGAAAAGGAGGACAGCGTTTTCGCCAAGGTCGAAAAAAGCGTCCAGCGTGAAAAATTCGTGGCTTTTCTAAAAAAGTTTTTAAGCGAAAGGGAATTTGTCATTATCTCTTTAAGATACGGGCTTGAAGACGGAAACGCTTTGCCGCAGAGGGAAGTGGCTAAAAAACTCGGCATTTCACGCTCTTACATATCGCGCATCGAAAAGCGCGCAATAGAAAAGGCGCGTGAAAATCTTAAAAAAGACGATTTTTTTACAGATTGACGCAATGTTGCGATAATCTCTTATACGCGGCGCGTTTTTAAAATAATATTATCGGGTTTGCGGTTTATCCATAAGGTAAGCCGCTTTTTTGATTGCAAATTTTTCTTTCGGGTGATAAAATTATCAATAAGGAGCAAAAAATGGCAAACGTAATGGATACCCTGCGTGAAAGGGGTTTTATAAAACAAACCGTTTACGAGGAGGACTTATATAAACTTCTCGGCGAACAAAGCGTAACTTTTTATACCGGATTCGACCCGACTGCCGACAGCCTTCATATAGGTCACTTCATGCAGCTTATAGCTATTAAGCATATGCAGGAAGCCGGACATAAACCCATAATTTTAATAGGCGGCGGAACCGCAATGATAGGCGACCCCACAGGAAAAACCGACATGCGCAAAATGATGACGCGCGAAACTATAGACTATCACGTTTCATGCTTTAAAACGCAGATGTCCAAGTTCGTCAGCTTCGAGGGGGAAAACGCCGCAATTATCGTAAATAATGCGGACTGGCTTTTAAACCTGAACTATCTAGATTTTATCCGCGATATCGGCACGCATTTTTCCGTGAACGAAATGCTGCGCGCAAAATGCTTCGAGACCCGTCTCGAACGTGGTCTGTCTTTCCTCGAATTCAACTATATGCCCATGCAGGGATATGACTTTTTGCATCTTTTCAAAAAGTACGGTTGCGTTTTGGAGCTGGGCGGCGACGACCAGTGGTCTAATATTCTTGCGGGCGCAAACCTTATAAGGGTAAAGGAAAAAAAGCCCGCTTACGCAATGACGTTCACCCTGCTTGTCACAAGCGAGGGCAAAAAAATGGGCAAGACGGAAAAGGGCGCCGTATGGCTTGACGAAAACAAAACAAGCCCTTACGAATTTTTCCAGTATTGGCGCAACGTTGCGGACGAGGACGTGGAAAAGCTTTTAAAGCTTTTGACTTTTCTTCCGCTTGAAGATATTGCCGGGCTGGTTAAGCATAAAGACGAACGTATAAACACCGCGAAAGAAACGCTCGCATACGAGCTTACCAAACTTGTGCACGGCGAAGAAAAGGCGTCAAAAGCACGCTCTCAGGCGCGCGCGGCGTTCGGAGAGGGCGGAGATTTGCCCGAAAAACATATTTCTTTGGAAAGCGCTACCGTGATATCCGCGCTTGTCGCGGCGGGTATATGTACCAGCAACGGCGAAGCAAGAAGATTGATTCAGCAGGGCGGCGTGTCCGTAAACGAAGATAAAGTCACGGACATAAACGCACCGGTCAAAGACGGGGACGTTATTCACAAGGGTAAAAAAGTTCATATAAAGTTAAGACTTAATTAAGTGGACGGTTATTTTTCTATAAGCGGGGAATGCGTAACGCAGAAAATAATAGAAAAATCCCGCTTCATCACAACTTCGCGCCGTGTCGAAGGCGAGCAGGCGGCAAAGCTGTTTGTTTCCGAGATGCGGGATAAATATCCCGATGCAACGCATAACTGTTATGCGTACGTCTGCGACAAATACGGCAATTTTATGCGGTTTTCGGACGATAACGAGCCGCAGGGCACTGCCGGCATGCCTATTTTGGAAGTTATAAAAAACAAAAAACTTTTTGAGACTGCGGTAGTGGTGACGCGCTATTTCGGCGGCATTAAGCTGGGCGCGGGCGGGCTTACGCGCGCTTATTCGGGGTGCGCGGCGGAAAATCTCGACCTTGCGGAAAAGGTTTTCTACACGGTTTGTTGCGAAAGCAAGTATACGGTAGATTATTCATCTGCCGAAGCCGCGTCGCGTTTTTTTGCTGAGAATAAATCGGAAGTGCTCGGCGCCGAGTATTCCGACGCGGTAATTTATACCGTAGCCGTTAAAAAGGACGGGGCGGACGCGTTCGACCGCGCATTTTTCGACCTTCTCAACGGAAAAGTAAAAATTTGCAGACAGAAGGAGTATTATTTTCCCTTCAAACTTTAAGCGCGGTTGCGTCAAGCCGACCGCGCTTTTCCGTGCTCCGCATTGACAAACGCGCATGACAATGATAAAATAAAAACGATATGTCCGAAATAACTTCGATAGAACCGCAGATAAAGGATAAAGCGCGTTGCAACGTTTACGTGGACGGCAGATTTTACTGCGGGATAAAGCTGGAAGTCGCTATAAAGTACAATCTTAAAAGCGGTATGCAAATAGAAAAAGAAAAGCTGGACGAAATTCAGCTTGCAACCGAAAAAAGTCAGGCGCTGGATAAAGCCATGACTTATCTTTCCGCGTGTATGCGCACGCGCAGGCAGATGAGCGATTATCTTACAAAAAAGGGCTATACGCAAGCCGTTTGCGATTACGTTCTCGAAAGATTGGAATATCACAATCTTATAGACGACGCGGCTTATTGCCGCGCTTATATCAACAGCGTGAAGGGGAAAGGAAAAAGGGCGTTGGAGGCTGACCTTATAAAGCGCGGCGCGGAAAAAAACGCAATAAGCGAAGCTTTAGATGAGGTTGAAGAAGACAGCGGCGAAGCCGCGGTTATTCTTGAAAAATATATGCGCGGCAAACAGCACGACAAACAAAATTTGTATAAAGCTTTCAAATATCTTTTGGCTAAGGGCTACGGTTACGATACCGCTAAAGATGCTTTGGGAAAGTTCGGCGATACAGATGAAGATTATTGAACTGAGTGAAACCGATTCCACAAACGAATATTGCAAACGTTTGGACGCGGACTGCGATACATTGGTTACGGCGGACCGCCAAAGCGCGGGCAAAGGCACCAAAGGCAGAAGTTTTGTCTCGTCCGAAGGCGGAGTTTACATTTCCCTAATGCGGTTTTATAATGATTTTCCCGCCTCCGCCGCATTTAAAATTATGATAAATTCATGTGCGGCGGTATGTGAAACGGTGGAAAAATTCGGGCTTAATCCCGTAATACGTTGGTCTAACGACGTTCTTGTAAACGGTAAAAAAATCTGCGGCACGCTAATTGAAAATATTGTCCGCGGCGGTCGGATAATAAAGTCGATAGTCGGCATAGGTATAAACGTAAACAATACTTTGCCGCCGGAGCTTAAACACGTCGCAACTACAATGCAAGCCGAACTGGGTAAAAGCATATCCGTCTCTTCCGTAAAAAAAACGCTAATATCCAAGCTTCAAAAGACCTATGATATTGCCGTTTACAAACGCTATATTAACTGGCTCGGAAAAAACGTCGTTTTAAAAACCGCCGAAAGCGAAACCGTTGCGGAAGCGCTGGATATAGAAGACGACGGCAGGCTCGTCTGCAATATCGGCGGCATAAAGAAAAAAATCAGTTCTGCGGAGGTATCTTTAAGACTGTAATGTTCAAAGTGCTTTCAAATTCGCAAATGCGCGCCGCCGACGAATATACTGTTAAGGAAAAGGGGATTTCCACCAAGACGCTAATGCGTCGCGCAGGACTTGCCGTTGCGGACGAAATTTCCAAGCTTGACGGCGCTATGGATAAAAGTATACTTGTCGTCTGCGGCAACGGCAATAACGGCGGCGACGGTTATGTCTGCGCCGAGGAGTTAAAAAGGCGCGGCTTCAAAGTAATGGTGTTTTGCATTGAAGGAATTCCATCCCCCGACTGCGCAAGGGAAAAAGCCGCTTACACGGGAGAATATTCCGAAAGTATTAGCGGGGAAATAATAGCGGATTGTATTTTCGGTACGGGACTATCGCGTCCTGCGGAAGGGCGTTATGCGGAAATAATAAATTGCATTAACAAAAGCGGCGCGTTCATCGTTTCGGCTGATATTCCGAGCGGGCTGAACGGCGATAACGGTAATTCTTACGGATGTGCGGTTAAAGCGGATTTGACGGTTGCGCTGGCGGAATATAAATATGGCTTTTTTCTGGGAGACGGTTTTGACTTTTGCGGTAAAACAGTAAAGCGCGATATAGGAATAAGCGTGCCGAACGGCAATTATATCGGCGTGTGCGAGGCGAGCGACGTCAAAAAACTTTATCCGCTACGGAAAAGAAATACCCATAAAGGAACTTACGGCAGCGCAAACATAATAGCGGGAAGCGATAAATATACGGGCGCGGCGATACTTTCCGTCGAAGCCGCGTTGCGTTCTGGTTGCGGCTACGTAAAGCTTACTTCGGAAGAACAAGTCAAACACGCCGTATTGCAAAGATGCGCGCAGACAATTTGTATCGACGGGTTCGATTTGACTTGCGATGCGATTGCCGTCGGTATGGGGTGTGGAGTCTCGCGCGAGAATTATTTGCTCATCTCAAAACTATTGACGTCCTATAACGGTACGCTTATAATAGACGCGGACGGTTTAAACGCCCTTGCGAAATTCGGCGCCGACGCGCTCAAAAGCAAGACTTGTAAACTTATACTTACACCGCACGTAAAAGAGTTTTCCCGTCTTACCGGACTTTCCGTCGGGGAAATTTTGGCGGATCCCGTAAAAACCGCCGAGTGTTTTGCGAAAGAATTCGGGGCGGTGTTGCTTCTTAAAGGAGCTGCGAGTATAATAACCGACGGCGATAAAACGGTGTTGAATATCCGCGGAAACACGGCGCTTTCAAAAGGCGGAAGCGGGGATATGCTTTCGGGTTACATGTGTGGAAGCGCGGCGCGCGGACTTGCGCCGTTTGACGCGGCGGTATGCGCCGCATATACTTTGGGGGTCGCGGCGGAAATGTGTTCGGATGAAAAGACCGAGTATTGCGTCACGGCGGAAGACATTTTAAAAAATTTGCATTTAAGCGTAAAACATTTGACATAGTAAAGTTTAACTGATAAAATACCTGTGTTGAAAGGGAGTAGTTTAAGTCAAATCTCGTCATCACGGCGCAACCGCTCGGGATTTGACACCGCAACATTTACGGTAACAAGACTTTTAACTTAAAGAAATTTAAGTTAAAGGTCTTATTTTTTTACTGCTTTTCGGCAAAAATCTAATGGGGTAAAATAAATGAACTATAACCTTATTTTAGACAGTACGGCGGCCACGTGGATTGTCAATTTGCTTTTACTGGTCATAGGTTTCGTCCTTTTGGTGAAGGGTGCGGATTTCTTTGTCGACGGCTCGGCGGGTATTGCGCGCAAGCTTAAAATTTCTACATTTATAATCGGCGTTACGGTTGTTGCCGTCGGAACCAGCGCGCCCGAGCTTGCCGTGACGATAGTCGACGCAACCGCAGGCACGGGAGATTTGATTATGGGCAATATTCTCGGCAGCAACGCGCTCAATGTTTTGCTTATTCTCGGTCTTTCTGCGGTAATTTGCAAGCTCCCGTCCGAAAAGACTACAAGAATGATAGATATGCCGTTTCTCGTATTTGTCAGCGCACTTTTTCTTGTTTTCGGTATATTCGTCGGACCTTACAGCTTCGGTAAGACCGACGCGGGCGAAACTTATCTGGACGCGACTATGCCCTGGTATTGCGGGCTTATTCTTCTGTTGCTTTATATCGGCTTTATGGCGTACAACATAGTGCTTGCCCGTAAGCAGTCAAAAGCAATGCTTGAACAGGCTACTGCGGTTTCTGTTGCGGACCCCTGCGTGGGAGGAGAGCAAAATTCCGCCTGTCCCGAAGGCGTTATGGCGAAAATAAAAGCCGGTTACGCCAATATGCTTAATAAGGTTTGGTTTTTAATAGTTATTGCCGTAGTCGGGCTTTTAATGGTGGTAGGCGGCGCAACGCTTGTGGTCAACGCGGCGAGAACCGTATCTGTCGACCTGATAGGCATAGATCCCGAAATAGTCGCGCTCACTGTAGTTGCGTTCGGTACGTCGCTTCCCGAGCTTATAACCTCTGTTTCCGCTGCTAAAAAGGGCGACGTGGGTATTGCCACCGGCAACATAATCGGCAGTAACGTTGCAAATATTCTGCTTATAGGCGGTGTCGGCGCGCTGTGTACGGGCTCGCGCGGTGTTCCTTTTACCATGGAAGGGCTTGTCGGCGGAATCGTTTCGCTGGTTGCGGCTTTAATGATTTTCGGATTTTCCGCCGGCAGCAAATCAAAAAGTCTGGGAAGAATTGCGGGCACGGTAATGCTTATATGCTTCGTTTGCTATTACGGCTTTATCTTTATCAATAAGTATGCTTTGAATCTGTATCTTCCGGGGTTACCTTTTTAATATCGGTTTAAGTATTTATAATTTTGTTTTCGCTGTTTAAAACCCGACAACCGTGTCAACAATATTGTTGGGGCAGTACATATAATAAAATATACACACTGCCGAAAAAAGAGGTAATTATGACTATTAAGCGCGGAGAACTTTATTATGCAGATCTGTCGCCTGTAGTTGGCAGCGAGCAGGGCGGTGTCCGCCCCGTGCTGGTTGTGCAGAACGACGTCGGCAATAAATATTCGCCGACGGTTATCGCCGCGGCGGTTACAAGTAAAATAAATAAGGCAAAACTGCCTACGCATATAGAACTGCCTTCTAATTCGTACGGGCTTGCGAAAGATTCGGTAATACTGCTTGAACAGATTCGTACGCTCGATAAAAGACGACTGAAAGAGCGGATAGGCGAATTGAGCGAATTGACCATGACGCGCGTGGATAAGGCGATATTGATAAGTCTCGGTTTCGAAAAATAATTTTAAGGCGCACGCTTAACGGCGTGTGCCTTAGTTTTTCTTGACAAATTCAAAAGGCTAATATATCATATATCATATGCTTGAAAAATTTAAAGGCAAAATAAAATTCAATATCGGATTAAAAAGTTTAATCCTTATAGGCGTTTGCGTGGTTTTGATTATCGTCGACCTTGTGACGAAAATTTTCGAGGAGCGCGACGGCTGGAATTTTAAAGTCATACCTAATTTTATAGAAGTAGTCAGCGGTAGCAGAAACCCCGGGTGCGCGTTCAGCTTTCTTGCGGAAGCGGCGTGGGGACAGATTTTTCTGATAGTAATGACGTTTATTCTGCTTGCCGTTTTAATCGCGCTTTTTATAGTGCTTCCCGAAAGATTTACGCTTTTAAAAGTGGCGGTAAGCATGATAATTGCGGGTGCGGTGGGCAACCTTATAGACCGTATTGCGTACAGAAGCGTCAGGGACTTTGTGGAGCTGAACATGTTCGGTAACATGGTGGCATGTAATTTTGCCGATTTCTGGATTGTTATAGGCACGGTAATAGCGGTAATAGATATGCTTTTTATAAATGAATTGTCCGTATTCCCTCTTACGAAAAAAGCCAAGGAAGCACAGGCGAAAAGACGTGACGAAAACATTAACGAAAGCGTTCCTCCGACGGAAAAGGAAAATCTGCCTCGGGAAGAAAATCACGATGCGGATACGGACGGAAAAAGCGACGGTTCCGGCGGCGGTCAGTAAATGGAAACCAAAACCGTTACCGCGGATAAAAACTGCGTCCGCACAGATATTTATCTTGCGGAAATACTTAAAGGGCGTTCTCGCTCTTTTGTGAAAAAGTTAATAAACGACGGCAATGTTAAATTAAACGGAAAAGCCGTAAAGCCGTCGCAGGAAGTCGTTTGCGGAGACAAGCTCGATATTATATTGCCGGACGCGGAGGAGTACTCCGTCCGCGCCGAAAATATTCCGCTCGATATAATTTACGAAGACGGCGATTTGGCGGTTGTCAACAAACCGCAGGGCATGACCGTACACATGGGCAACGGTAACGCGGACGGAACCTTGGTGAACGCGCTTTTATACAGACTCGACAGTTTAAGCGGTATAAACGGCGTAATCCGTCCGGGCATTGTCCACAGGATAGATAAGGACACTTCCGGACTTCTCGTAGTCGCCAAAAACGACGCGGCGCATAAAAGCCTGTCGGAGCAGATTGCTTCAAAAACTTGCCGCCGCACTTATCTGGCGCTGTTGGAGGGTAAGCTTGCGGACGACGGCGGCACGGTAACGACGTATATAGGCAGAAGCCCGCACGACAGATTGAAAATGGCGGTTGTGCCGCCCGATAAAGGCAAACTTGCGATTACCGAGTATAAAGTGGTTAAGCGTTACGAAAATTATACTCTGTGCCGCTTCGATTTGAAAACGGGAAGAACGCACCAAATACGCGTGCATGCAAAGTATCTCAATCATCCGGTTGTCGGCGATACCGTGTACGGAATAAAGAAACAGAAGTTTAAACTGAACGGTCAGCTTCTGCACGCTTTCAGACTGGCGTTTATTCATCCGTCTACCGGTAAAGAAATGTCTTTCGAAGCGTCTTTGCCGGAATATTTCACTGAAATACTGAATAAACTCAAATAGATAAAAAAAGTTTTTTCCAACGCTTGCAATAATAAAGACGAATTGGTATACTTAATTAGTAGAAAATTTAAAGGAGTGTAATTTCAATGGCAAAAAAGAGAACGACTACTTCGTCGGGCAACCGCGACATAGTTAAATTCTGTTCTTTCTGGGGCATGTCTATCGCCGCGTTGTTTTATATTTTCAGCGGCTTCATTAACTTTCTTATAAGCGTTATAAAAAGTTTGGACGGCACTAAAGCGGCAAACACGCTTTCTACCGTATGCAACATTTTAACGTTGCTCGGCAATATAGCTATTATAATAGCAATTGCTTTGCCCGCGTGGCGCTATGTAAGCGGTAAAAGCAAAGGCTGGAAAGTATTCTATTGGATAATGCTTGTTGTGTTCGCTTTCGGTATAGTACTCGGAATGCTCGGCGGCATACTTTAATATCGCAAATTAAAAATTCCCCGCAATTGCGGGGAATTTTTTTATGCCGCGCTTTTTCTTTACAAATAAAATTTAATATTTTATAATATTTGTGCGTTTAAAGTCGTTTATGCGTGTGAATAAACAATAAAATCCGCCGTAAAACGTTTCGGAGGATTAGTAAAGGTAAAATATGGCAAATCCTTTAATAGCTATAGTCGGCAGGCCCAACGTAGGTAAAAGTACGTTTTTCAACAAAGTTGCCGGAAGAAAAATTTCAATAACCGAAGACAAGCCCGGCGTAACGCGCGACAGACTTTACGCGGACGCGGAGTGGCGCGGCAAAGCGTTTTCCATGGTGGATACTGGGGGGATAGAACTCCGCTCCGACGATACCATGTGGAAAGAGATAAAAAAACAGGCGGAGGTGGCTATTGACACCGCGCAGGTAATTATGCTTTTCGTAGACGGGCGCGAAGGTCTTACTTCTTCGGATTACGATGTGGCGGATATGCTTCGCCGCTCGAAAAAACCCGTAATACTGGTTGTCAATAAAATAGACGAATATTCCGAAGAAAAGGTCTTTGAATTTTATTCATTGGGTCTGGGCGAGCCGTATCCCATTTCCGCAGAGCACGGTACGGGTATAGGCGATTTATTGGACGAAGCCGTCAGTTGGTTTGAAAAGGTAGATACAACCGAGGACGAAAGTATAAAAATTGCCGTTGTCGGTAAGCCAAACGCAGGGAAAAGCAGTCTCGTCAACAGGTTGCTTGGCTTCGAAAGGTCTATTGTTACCGATATTGCCGGCACCACCCGCGACGCTATTGACAGTAAATTTACATTCAACGGCACGGACTATACAATAATAGATACGGCGGGAATAAGAAAAAAGAGTAAAGTAGAGGACGATATAGAGTATTATTCGGTAATGCGCGCATTCGACGCCGTTCGACGCGCGGACGTGTGCCTGCTGGTAGTCGACAGCATGGACGGACTGACGGAGCAGGATACCAAAATAATAGGATACGTGCACGAGCAAGGTAAGCCGTCCGTTATTGTAATGAACAAATGGGATCTTGTCGAAAAGGATACAAACACGATAAACAAGTTTGAAGACAAGCTTAAAGAAGATTTGAAATTCATGAGTTATTTCAAATCAGTTTATATTTCGGCTAAAACGGGACAGCGCGTCGAAAAGATACTCTCGATTGTAGGCGAGGTTTACGAACATTCTCGGCATCGCGTCGCCACCGGCACCTTGAACGACGTTATATCCGACGCCGTCCGCTCTAACGAGCCGCCTTCATATAACGGCAAAAGATTAAAAGTTTATTACGCGTCGCAGGTTGCCGTTGCTCCGCCGACCATAGTGCTGTTTGTCAATAATTCCAATCTTCTGCATTTTTCTTACGAAAGATATTTGGAAAACGTGCTCAGGAAATCTTTCGATTTCAGCGGCACGCCAATAAAAATTTTGACCAGGGAGAAAAGCGAGCGCACATGAAAGAATTTTACTTTTCTTCCGGTTGGTACTGGTTTTTGCTGGCGGCTGTTGCTTGCTATATGATAGGCTGTTTTAATTTTGCCGTTATAATTTCGCATATAAAGAGGAAAGATATTCGCGATATAGGCAGCGGAAACCCCGGGTCCATGAACATGACGCGCACGTTCGGACTTAAAGTCGGCGCAATCAATTTTTTCTGCGACCTTGTAAAGGGCGGCGTTCCCGCCGTAGCTGGATATTTCATTTTCAAGGATTATGTCTTTGCTGGTACCGGTATTGCGGTTTCCGATTTCGCCAGATATCTTTTCGGTTTTTTCGTTATTATAGGTCATGTGTTTCCGGTTACCTTGAAATTCAAGGGCGGTAAAGGAATAGCGTCTACCATGGGGCTATTTGCTTTCTCGCTCGCTTGCGAGCAGTGGTGGTATTTTTTCATTGCGGCTGCAATCCTTATAGGCGTCCTTCTGTATATAATTTTTACGGAATGGGGCTCTATGGGGTCATTGATAGGCGTTGCGGCTTTAACGGTCTTTCAGGCGGTACTGTTTGTGTTGAGATACTCAGCGGAGCTGACAAACGTTTGGTCGCTTCTCATGTTCGCGCTTTTGCTTGCGGTTGACTTTGTAACGTGGTTTGCCCACCGTACAAACATTTATAAACTTCTTGCGGGGGAAGAACACCATACTTCCGTAAGACGGAAAAAAAGAAGTTAATAAACCAAAAGCGACGGGATTACGGTAATTCCCATAGGGAATTTAATAAAACGCAAATAAAAAGATTTAGGCATAGCGTTAAGCTGTGCCTTTTCTGTACTTTTTTTCGTAGACGAACTAGGCTACTCGTAGCCTAGTGAGATATAGATATGTTTTATATTCCACGCAAAATTCAATCGGTTGCGCTCTTTCATTTTTCGTGATATAATGATTGTACGATAAACAGTAATTTAGCGGAGATTTTAATATGCTTACAACAGAGCCAACTATTGAAACGATTCAGGAGTGGAAATGCATATATAACGAAAATCGTGATAAGTTGAAACCGAATCGGAAAAGCGGAGCAGAAATAAATGATTATTTTTGCAACAAATATCGTTTTGAAAAATTAGATTCTTTATCTTTTCATGATGTCGTAGAATTCAACATTATTAAAAATGAATCTAATAGAGAGAAATTACCGCAAGGTGCAGTACCGCAAATTGTTGCATATAAAGCTAAAGATTCATCTGTTTTAGTCGGGATTGATTTAGTTACGGGGTTTTTCCATATTGAAGGAAAAGATATTAATAGAGTGGCGGAAATTTACGATGACCTTTTTCTGTTCAGAGGATTAGACGAAACAGATATAAAAAATTATTTTTTAGTCGCACAATACATTCAG
>CAJTRW010000025.1 GCA_910578765.1 uncultured Christensenella sp. | reverse complement strand
ACAAAGACGGCGTTTACTATTTAGGCAAAAGCATTTTCTACTCCGAAGCGGACACATTATACGCACGCTGGGAAAAGCATGAAGGCATTGTTTATCCCGTACTTATGATTTTTGTCGATGAAATACACGCCAAACTTGATACTGTTGACAAACAAATATTTAATCTTGATTACAAAATGATTTTGCCGGAATTGAAAATCAGCGAACAAATACCCGAAATTATATCCGAATTTTTAAACGACGGTTTTAACGGTAAAGTTCATTTTGAATTAGATGCCTATTATACTAACATTGCTTTAGATAAAAAATGTTTTGAATGCAGTCTTTCCTATGATAGACGTGACGATTACAGTATATTGCCCGTTCTTATGCCTGAAGTAAAAAATATACTTAAAAATTACAGAACCGTTATGACAACGGCAGGATATAGAGATCCCAATGAAATTATTCACCAAGCGAGCGGATATGCACATACAAAATATGCAACTTTGCCTTTTGAAGAAGTATATCACGGAATAGATTTCACAAAACCGTTTAGTAAAGATAACGAAATATCAAAAGCACAAGTACTTGCAGGATATATTCATGAATTTATCCATACTATAGAGCAAGCAAAAGAACTTAATTTAGATAATCTACACGAGTATGGCGCTTATTTTAGTAATGCTAATAGAAATGAAACAATGTTAACTGCATATTTATTATATTTGCATAACGATGCGGAACTGTATGGCAAACAGACAGGCATTCCGTTTGAATACTGGACCGGTGAAATTCAGGTTGAAGATGAAGATTTAAAAATATATGGGGATAGCTAAAAGCTATCCCCATTTTTTTAAAGTATTAGAAATTCCGAATATCTTTCCACAAGGACTTTTAAAGTATCTAAATCTATAATCCCTTTACCTATCGCTATTTTTAGATAATAGCCATTAAACGCATTAAATACTGCTTCAGATACGGGTATTATTTCCGCAAATTCTTCAAAAGTATACAATCCGTATTTCTCTATATCGGCTTGCTTTTTCGCCTCGTCATACTTCATTGTCTCTGAATCAACTTCAAACATATTGAAAAGACCACTTATTCCGCCGGGCATCGATAGCATACCGTTTACATAATAACACAAATGACTGTAAGTTACGGGACTCCAAGTGGTTGTATATTTTTCATATATATCAACACCTACAAGCTGTACTTTTATCCAAGTTAAATTACCTGACGAGTCCGTTATTTGTTTATTAAACCAGTGCCCGATATATTGTGAAGCTTGGCTATCAAGATAGACGTACTTGTTTAGATTGAAATCCCAAAAACCGTGTTCACCAACGACTTCCACTTCCGTATTGTCGCTAAATGATAATTTTATTACTTCATAGCAATTTAACGGATCGCTGTCGATAAACAGAATTGGAGCCGTATCAAAAGAGCCTGTTTCAAGATTCCAAACCAAAAGCTGCTCGTCACCGTTTAAATCCTGTACGGCTTTTTGACTGCCGTCAGCCAAAGTTATCAAGGTGTCTTCAACGACACAGTTTGTATCATATAAGGCATAAACGTTATAGGCGAGAATTCTGCCGCCTTCCGCAGAAAGTTGTTTTAACCAATCTGTCACCATGGACTCAGTGATTTCCAAATCTGTACTGTTAGTTAAAAATTCCGACCGTTCATTATACATACCGGGCGTCCAATACCAACCCTTAAATTCATAATTTTGTACCGTCCAAGCCGTTAGACGGGTAGTCCAATCTATTCTTATATCAGTAAAATGATATTCGTCTCCGCTGCCAGTCCCTTGCGCCCAAGCGTTAATTTTATAGGTTAAGACGGGTTCATAACATGCAACAAGCTCAACATCTCGTGGAATTCTGTATGTTTGCGTTGCATATCCGTTCGAATCATAATACTTATAACTTTCAATTATTCTGCCTTCCAAATAGTATCCTACAAATTCGTAGCCGAATTTTGTAGGTATTTCAATTATATCGGGATAATAACCATAATAAACTCTTAAAGAGTTCGAACCACCTTCTCCACCATTTTTGTTGAAAGTTATAAAATAATCATTTACATTCCATCTGGCAGTAAGTTTGGTTACTTGAACATCTCGCCACTCTGTAATCATTTTATTCATGTTTCTATCGTAATATAAAACAGAATTGCCGTTTACAGTTGCATAATAGCCATTAAAAGAATATCCAGTTTTTGTAGGAGCAGTTATAGAAGGAAGCGCACCTTTATAGAATAGTTGTATACTACTTGTTCCGCCGCTACCGCCGTTTTTATCGAGTGTAATTGTATATAACTGCTTTTCCCACTGAGCATAGAGAGGAACCACTTCGTTATCAGTTATATCTGTTTTAATATTTGTATACGACTGACCTACATTAAAGTTTGTCCCCGAGCCGTTGCTTGCGGTGTTCCAGCCTGTAAACCTCCAACCGGTTACGGAATATCCGCTTGCCGATAAAGTGGCTGAATTATCATACTTAAAATAAGAATCTGACATGGAGCCTGAAATTATATCCGCATCGGCAGGAGGGTTTGCATAATACTTAACCGAATAGTTATAAGGCTGCCACTTAGCTACAAGCATAAGCTCGTTATTGTCGTTTAAGGTAGGCGTTTTGACTGTTGCTTGATCGGCATAATTATTACCGTATGAATCGCGCCAACCTATAAAATTCCAACCCTGCAATGTAAAACAGTTTTTAGTCAATTTACTTTCAAAGTCGTAATAGTAAATTGAAGTTGCCATGCTTCCCAATACCAAATGACTTGCGTTTTCGGGTCTATTATAAGTATAAATTACAGTATAACCCAACGGTTGCCACTGTGCATACAATGTAACCGTTTGGTTGTTTAATTTTTTATCCCCCAAATCTGTAACAAGAGAATTATCATAAAAACCCCTGCCCGTTCCATCGGCTTTTGTGTTCCAACCATTAAAACGCCAACCGTAAAGCGTAAATTTATTTTGATTTAAGCGAGAATCCGTATTGAAAATATGGTTGCTGTCAGCCATTTCATTTTCAACATTGTGGGATGCTTCTATGGGCTTATTTTTATCATAATGCACGGTATATGCGTTAGCCTCCCACTGGGCGAACAATTCAATTTGCAAGCCCTCATTTGCGGGGATATTGATTACAGTTTCTTCATCGGAATAAGAAGAACCCGTTCCGTCATAGCTTGTATTCCACCCGACAAAATGCCAACCTTCCAAAGTAAAACTATTTTCGGGCAATGTATATGAGTTATCATATTTAAATAAGGAATCGACCATATGCCCCTCAAGTAAACCTGTTGCATTATTCGGTTTATTAGGGTTGTACTTGACTGCATATTCTTTTTGACTCCATTGCGCGTACAGAGTTATTACTTCATTCGATTTATCTGTTAAATTAATAACGTTTTCCAATTCTGTGAACAGCTTATCTGAACCGTCAGATTTCAGGCACCAGCCAATATGTTTCCAACCGTAGAGTTTAAACCCGTTTTGACTTAAAGGAGATGAAACGTCATAATTGTGTTTGGAATCAACTGTAATACCCGTAACTGCATTCAAAGCGTTTTCGGGTTTATTTTGATCATATTTTATTGTGTATGTATTATTGATGAATTTGGCGTATAGAGTTAAATCGCCCGAAGATCCTTTCCCGATAACAGGGATAGTATCCCCATTAAAATCGGGATTATCGTACCAACCGTCGAAAGTATATCCCTTCTTTTCGGCATCATTTAGAATTATATTTTCGAACGATTTATATTCGGTAGGATTACCTGTATGAGTTCCGCCGTTTAAAACATATGTTATTTGATAAGTGCCTTGAAAACGTAACACGTCTAAACTGCAACCGTCTTTCCAATTACTATTCCAGTTTTTGCCATTGGTATACAGATCGGACTCATTTTCAACATTTATATTAACAACCTGATTTCCGCCCCAATCTACAAGAATGCGTTCACCGACTTCCGTGACGCTATCAGGAATATCAATAGATGTAATTAACGGCAATTGACTGAACGCTTCATTACCGATGCTATTGACTGAATTGGGTAATACTATTTTGCCGGTAGACTCTTGTATTAAATCTTCTTCTTTGCCTAAAAAATTATTATTAGGAGTAATGAATTGTATATCGGTTAATTCTTCACAACCCTGAAACATCGCCGGACCTATGTCGGTTATTGTATCAGGTAAAACTATTGTTTTTACTGTCGAACCTGAAAACAGCGACTCCGATAAATTGCCGTTTCCGTCATCTAAAGTGATATTACGATTTATAATAATTTTATTGCATGTGGCAATTAAAAACGCATTCGAGCCTATATAGAAATCATTTTCCGAATACTCAACGATTATCGTATCAACCTGATTATCAATAAACGCATTATCTTTGATTCCTGCAACAATTTTATTGTTATATACAGCTGGTATGCGTATTGTAGTTTTTCCATTTAACGTCTCTGTAAAAGGTTGAAAATCGTCAACGTAATAAACAGATTCTTCTTCTGCATAAGGTCTCAGACCATAATAAGAATTAACGACTTCTATATATTCTATCTGAGGAATAAAATTGCTGTTATATTCTACTTCCTGCGTCTCATTGCCATTATTCCAATTTTCATCCCATCCTAATTCTTGTGTTCTTTCTTCAGAAACCCTTATAAAAACTTTTGTTGAAGAGCTACGCAAAATTGTGGACGAAACTTCCTTTACACTTTCTGGAATAATCAAATACTCCAATGAAGAACATAAAGAAAAGGCATTCGAACCTATTGATTCAACCGAAGATAAAGTTACAGATGACAATAATTTGCATCCGGCAAACGCTCCGCTACCTATCGATTTAATTGTTCTCGGTAACCAAACTTTAGTTAAATTTTTTGCGGAAATAAACCCGTTACTAACAACAGATGTGACTGTGTATTCAGACCCATCTATTTCAACTTTTGACGGCACGATAGCCGTTTCTACAGTCTTATCTTTAAGCCTTACATTACACTCCGTTTCGCTTGTTGCTACAAAAGTAAATATAGAATTATCGACTGCCGCTTCCGCAAACAACTTTGTCCCTTCACGATTTACAATTGCATTAACAATACCCGTGCCTAAACTTGCAAAAACAATACAAAGCAAAATTAATATTGTTTTAAATACATTACTGCTTCTTTGTTTTCTCATCTGTAGTAAACCTCCAATATATAATTTTCTATACTCAATATAATACAATATAAAAAATCCATCAATAAACTTAACTTTACATTATGGTAAATATTGTTTTACGTTAATAAAAAAAGCGTATGTCTGACTTCAACATACGCTTTAATATATAATTTTTATTAATATTAAGTATATCCCAAAAACTCACCGCTTCCACTGATTCTGCAAACGCCGGTTGCTTTTGTTTTCCAACTTTTCGAATCGACTTTATATCTCATCCTACCCATCCAATATTTTTCAACTCCACCGGTACCAGCCTCGGTAGTTATTGTTTTTCCAATATTGAGATCATCTATTGAATTTACCGCAACTAAGGTCATAGCTTGATAATTATCAGTATAATAAGTAGATGAATATAGTTCTAATATTACAATAATTTTTGCAGGAAACAATGTAAAATCGTTTTTGACTTTAGTCCAAACTTTTCCGTTTCCTCCATTAATCGAAATCGAAAGCGAGACCAATACACCGTAAGGTTCAGCTTCGTCATTCGCACCTTCAATTGTTCCATGATTATAATTGTCTTGTGTACTTGCTTTGGCGTCGGCACTATGTATAAAACTGAACGTCATTAGAACAGTAATAATTGCAAATACGCAAAGCATGATTAAACACAATTTTTTATATGTTTTGTTCATATTAAACCTCCTAAAACTATTTTAAAATAATTTAATAAAAGGTGCAATTAAGTCTTTTTTACATTTATGTCAAATTATATTTACATTTATATTTTTTTGTTAATAAAGTAAATGTTACGGCAATTGCTAGCATCAATAAACTTATTATTAATAGAATTACAAATTCTGAAATATCATAATCTAAAGTTGAAGAACTGTCAAACCCGATATTATTTGTAAACAATGTACATCCAATTACAACAGTAAATATAGTACATATAATAAAAACTATATACGATAAAATTGATATTATAATAAAAGTTACAAACTTACCCCTCGTCTTGTTCTTAACTGTTGCACATGCTGTTTCTTTTAAAATCTCTTTATCATTGAAAAAATAATCGGAATTTACGCTAAAAAACGAGCATAACGATATTATATTTTCTGTGCTTGGCAACATTGTGCCAGCTTCCCAGTTATGAATAGTTTGTCTGCTTACATCAAGCTGAAAACTTAGTTCTTCTTGTGTTATATGCTTACTCTTTCTTAATTTATAAATCTTTTTTCCTATCGTATCCATAAATGCTATATTAAACTTATTTTAGCTGATCTATCAAATCATTTAAAATATTGACTTGGTCGTAACTTAAGCGGCAAATCCTTTTATACAATTCTTTATCCTTAATATCTTTTTGTTGTTCTTCATTAAAAGAAAAGAAATACGATAGCGAAACACCAAAATAATCACATATTTTTTCAATTGATCTTAATGAGGGTGTACGCGCTTCATCTCGTTTAGCATTTTTGCGCCATTGATAAATTGTAGAAGAAATATCAGCGTTTTCTTTCAACTGATAATTTGTGATACCTTTTTCTTTCATTAACTCATCAATGCGTTTTAAAATTATTTTTTTATCCATTTAAAACCTCAATGCTATATACAACATTGTAAGGCATATTTTTCACCTGTTTAAAGCATTTTATACACCATAATTTGGTTGATATTTCCACAGTGAAATCGAATTATTGATATCTTGTTTTTTCAAGCTCTATTAGTTTATTTATTCTGCTTTGATCACTCCAAAACACACTTATCCCTTGCTTTTCAATTCCATTCTCGTCGTGGTAATTTTCTGTACAATAAACAAACTTATTGTATGTGTGGAAGATTTAATTTGGGTTTCAGCCAAAAAGGCGTTCAGGATATTGTAGAAAAATTACCCAAAAGCGATATGAACGTTCAACTGCGGTTTGGGGATATATTTCCAAAAAACATTGCGCCCCTATTTACAGCAGAAAGCGATAAACCGTCGCTCGTCCGCTGGGGCTTTAATCGGTTCAATGGCAAAGGCGTTATTATCAATGCCCGTTCAGAAACCGTTACGGACAGACAGACTTTCCGTAAGGGCTTTTTGGAAAGACGCTGCATAATTCCCGTAAGCGGTTTTTACGAGTGGGACGAAAATAAAAACAAAAAATACTTTGTAAGCGTCAACGGCAATTTACTTTATCTCTGCGGTTTTACAAAACATTACGACGGAGAAAACAGATTTATTATACTTACCAAACAGTCCACCCCGCCGGTTGACGATTATCATAACCGTATTGCTATCTCAAATCGATACTCATACACTGCTCCCTTTGTTGTAAAACGCTTTCTTATACAAAAATCAATCATAAAAAATCTCCTTATAAAAAAATTAACGGCAGTAAAACTGCCGCTTTAACAATCAAGATTTCAATATATCTTCGATTAATGGATCAAGTCCTTTTTTTAATAATTCCTCTTCCAACCTTTGCGCCCCAAATCGATTTATATTTCTCGAAATATAATGTAATATATTTGCTGCATATTCTTTTATTACAAAAGGAAAATTTTCATCCAATACACAATAAGCAAAATTAGCGAATGGGTCATATGCGTTAAACACTCCACAACATACTTGATCATATGTATTTTCAACACTTTGAACAATATGTTGGGCATGAGTTTCATCTATTTTCATAAACTTTATTAAGGAATTATTAAAACCTTTTTTCTCATCAAGTAAAGTTGAAGAAATCTTCTCTGCATCCAAACTATAAATGTAATTTTCAACTTCATCATTAAAAACACCTAAACTGATTAGTTTATCCATTTCTTCTTGATTTTGTTTTCGAGCATTGTATACTATTGCTTTTTCAAAAAATGACGATAACTGTCCCGCATCTATATACCTTGAATTAGCATCATTGTTAGATGCTTTTTCCGCAACACTTCTGAACTCATGATTAGAATTACGAGGATCTTTAGTCATAATGAAATTAATAACTCTGCCAAGCGAATAAACATCGCTACGCTTGTCACCTTCTTTTAACATCATAAACTGTTCCGGCGCACAATAAAAAAATTGTCCCAAAGAATTTGTATGTATCGTTTGATGAGAAGTACATACTTTTAAATCCTTGCCTAATCCAAAATCCGCAATTACTAACTTACCGGAAATTATAAATATATTATTAGGGCTTATATCACGATGAATTATATCCCTTTTATGCACTTCATTCATAATAAATAATATTTGTCTTATACAATTAATTTTAGTTGCATAATTATGCTTATTGTCGAGAATATACTTTTCTAAAGTTAGTTCGGCTTTTTCCATAGTATACGAATAGTCACCATTATTAAAGGTGTAAACTTCAATTATACCGAACAAACCATTTAACGATTTAGTTATCTCAAATTCTCTTTTAAAGCGGCTACGTACGCCACTGTCCGTTAAAAAATCATCTTTCAGCTTTTTCAGAATATGTCCTGTAGATTTTTGCTCATAAACGTTAGCGAATCCACCACTATCAATATAGATTAAATCTTCATTCTCTTTAATTAAATAGTAATGATTTCCAGAATAATTAATTATACATTGATCTAATTTTACCAATCGATTAAGTTCAGTAAATATTTTTTCTGAAATTTCCGCAGCTTCAACTTGAGTTACTCTTTGTTCTCGAATAATATAATTCTTACTTAAGCATACGTCTAGAAAACGATTAAACTTGTTATTATTTAACAAGTAAACTAATCTATCATAAACATACGCCCATCTTGAAGGAAAACCTTGCCCATATACATCTTTAAACCCGAAGTTTTCATTAAAAAAACTTACTAATTTCGGACCGGTTTTATAAGAATAAAAATCACCTTCATCGCCACAAAAAATGTGCGAAAAATGCTTTAATGTACTACTAGTTAACATATTCACCTTATAAAATGTACTATATTTGTAAAATGCCAACTAAACCTTTTATTACTGAATCAACTTTGCAAAACGCTATAAAGCTTCTTAAGCCCTTCATAATTCCATTCCCTTTTCTGAATGTCGTACAAATATGGAAGCATCAAAATTGCCCCATCAATCGTAACAAGATATGGTTTTACTTCAAAATTAGGTTTCAAAACATTAACGACAACTAATTTATCCGCTTGCGTTAATTTCATTTTACGTCTTATATTGGATATTTTTGAACTTAAAGTAGGAGTGAAACTACCATTCCAATTTTTGAAATCAAAATAAATATCTTTAATTTTGTTATCAAATTTTTCATATGACTTTATCGGCAAGTTTTCAAATCTAAGTCCTAAAATCTCAAGCAGCTTTTTCTCTATTATACACCTTCCAACAACTTCCCCTAAAGCTCCCTGATAAATGGATTTCAATATACTTTCAGATAACATATATTTATTAGGCTCAAAAAATACTGCATAACCATTTTCATTAAAATACTCTCTAACGCCCGGGATTTCAAGCATTTGCGGCAATAAAACGGAGTGAGCGCTAATGCACTTATATCCGATTTGTTGATTAAATGAATATTTAAGTAACTTGTTTTCCTGATGCGGATAATGAGAATCCAAAAAATAATATTTATTAGCTTTCTCCGGTAATTCTATATATAGCTCACTGAACTCTGTTTCAGTTAAATTAGCTATAGTTGGTTTTCTTAACACCTCGTCTCTAATCTTTTCCCACCTTTCTACCCTATCCTTGTCCCACGAGCCAAGTATCGATTCTTTGTATTGATAAGAACGTTCATCTTTTGTTTCTGCAAGCCTTTGTAAATTTTCGTAATCATTCAAACCAATAACCCGTCTTTAATTATTTTCTTTAAAATTACATCTTTAGTACCGTCAAATTCATCCATAAAAATTATACTGTTTTCCAGCAAATCGCTTTCAAATAAATTAAACGGAGGTTCTATAATTGTAGAGTATCTATAAAGGAATTTATCCAAACTCATTATAAAAATTTTCTTTTTATACGTTTGAGTTGCGGGATATAATTTTACAATCCATTTATATTTGTCGTCATTTTCTAATAATTTTACTTTTTGTGCCTTTGTCCGCTCTTTACCTTTTTCGTCATAAGTTAAATAAGCTGTAACCTTATTGCGAAGTTCGCGCTCTAATTCATTTTGCAAATCATCTCTTGCTTGCTGAACGAGAAACATATTATCGTCATTGACGTTTTTGTTGCCTTTTATCAAATTAATCTCACGCTCTATTTTAACGAGCAAATGATTATCACCTATAAATTCATACAATTCTTCTTTAACTAAATGAAAATTATTGCAAAGGTTATCTACGTTGTTTTCAACCCGCAACAAAACATTGTCTATCTTTACCAACTTCTTTAAAGCATTTTCTAATTTCATCTTCTGGCAAATTTTTCTTTAATTGCGTAACAAAAAATATTTTGCCTTCTATTTTTTCAAAATTGTTAGCGATATACTCAGCCACACTATAAGTTTTGCCTGTACCGGTAGGCATATCTATAAGAAACAATCCTTTTTTTATATCTTTATTGTTACAAAATTCTTCTAAAAGCATTTTCATTTGCGTTCCCTTTGCTAAATAACTTGTCAGCGCCAAAATTTTATAAAGCTTATATCTTAAAATACATCTGGCTTTTGCTTGTGGGCTTATCGGGAATTGTCATACCGACAAGTCCCGCTTCTATTGCAGGATTTAAATAATTCTTTCGGAAGCCCACGCGTGATTTTAAACCCAATTTGTCCATAAGCTCTTGTGCTGATTGCGGATAAGTTTCTAAAACCTGCATTAGCTTATTTATTTGCACACTTAAATGATTATAATGCTCGGTTGTATCGTTTACAATATCGGTTATCGCTTTTAAAATTACGTCAAGCATAAATTCTATAAAGACGTTTGACTTCCCTTGACTAGTTGAAACTTTGATTACATGGTAATACTCTTCTTGATTATCCTTAATCACACTCTCGATAGGAATATATTTAAAAATCGGCTTCCAACTTGCGAGCAACGCGGTCTGCCAGTATCTACCCATTCTTCCGTTGCCGTCACGGAACGGATGAATAAATTCAAACTCGTAATGAAAAACGCTTGATCTTATTAACATTTGAACATCCGAATTTTTTACCCAATTGAATAACTGAGTAATTTGCTCTCTTGCCATAGAAGCCGGCGGAGCGACATGAATTACTTTCCCGTTTGAATCAAAAACGCCGACATCGCCCGTTCTTAACATTCCAATTTCTGTAACAAGTCTTTCCATCATTATTCCATGTACCTTTTGTAAATCGGTCAAACTGAACGCATCAATGTTCTCAAGTTCTTTGTAAGCGGCAAATGCATTTTTTACAGCTAAAATATCGTCAGCAGGTCCAAGAACTCTTTTGCCTTCAATAACGTCTGTTACCTGCTTGATTGATAAAGTATTATTTTCTATTGCAAGTGAAGAATGAATACTCTTTATTCTCGATACTGTTCTTAGTCTTGGCAATCTCTCCAATTCGTTTACATTAGACAGTTTACCGAGCTGTTCCATTATCTGTGCCGCAAGTTCAAACATTCTATTTGTAATCTCGAAAGGCGGAATATACTTATCCATTGCAAATTACTCCTTAAAAATATTATACCAGAAGCAATACAAAAAATCAAATATCTTGATTATTATTCACTATATTTTTCTGTATACAAATTATAGTTTAAGAACTATACTGAGAATTAAATTTACCATAGGGTTGTTTATGATGATTACCATAGGGTAGAAAACGCTTCCGTGTCCACGCTGTGTCCACATTTTAATAAAATATTTATAAAAACAGATAAGAACTGATTGATACGATTTGGTATGTACCATACGGGAAAATGGGCTGTTTTGCCGTAAAAATAGGCGTAATTTGTTACAAAATAAGACATATAAAAACAACAATCTTTGCAGGGCAACAATCCTATGGTCGGCGCAACGGTTGCAGTAGCGGTTGCCGTGCAGGAAGCTATGACGAAATAATTTTACAAGATATAGTATTAAAGCAAGGGCTTCTGCATTTTGCAGAAGCCCTTTTAACGTATAAAGTATAAAGAAAACCATATATTTTTATTCAGTTACAACTATGCTTTTTAAAACAGGAAAATCATTATCTCGATTTACCCAAACTTCTTCGTCTTGCCCCTCATTCAGCTTATCCGCTAAAAAGTACATTTCTTCAGGCACTTTATATTCAGTAATATCGATTGATGAATAATTATCTACTTTACCGACTAAATCCGTTGCTTGTTCGGAGTTCCTTAACATATGACAGTTAGAAACAACTGAATTAATTACTATGTCGATAAAGGCGCCAACGGCATTACCCGATTAATAGAAATTATTTATTTGACTATCCGACAGTTTTTTTATTAACACAACAGTACTTGGTTCTAAATTAGAATCATAATTTATAATATCTTTTGAATAACAGTTTTTAATTTCCGTATAACTTAAGGAATAAATAAAAACACTATAAGCTGATAAAACTACTGTAATATTACTATCTGAATAACAACGTTCCAACTTGCACTGACTTAAACTCCAAGCAAAACCTCCTCCGCGGTAGCTGTTTATATTGCCCAAAGCATAACAGTTAATAATTTCCATGTCAGAAAGTTGATAACCGAATCCACATCCATATCCTACAATTTTTTTGGAATCAAACACATCATGCATTTTTATATTACTTAAAGTATAGCAATTGCTTACAATACACTTATCAGTCGAACCGGTATAACTTTTAATAAATCCGCCCACTTGACTGTACCCTGTAATATCGCAGTCTGTATAACTGCTTTCAATAAGCAATTCGCCGTATGCGTAACCGTTGCAGATGAACCCGCCGACTACGCCCGTCGTAATATCGCCGAGAACGTAACAGCCAGTTATCCGCATAGCCGTATCCTGATTTACTTCTAAATAACCGATAAACCCGCCTGCATTGTAGTGATTATCACCCTTTATAGTTATGTTTGTAATACTGTCCGCAATTTCCGCATCACCGTTTGAATATGTAAAACAATATCCAATCAGTCCGCCGATATAGATTTCGGTGGGCGTATTGTATTTATCGTCTTCAAAATAGTAACACTCTTTTACGTTTATCTCGCCTTGAGAGTGACAATTACTTATTTTAACCGAATCCCCAACACCGAGCATACCGCCGAATACAAACGGTAAATTCATACCCGTATTATGTTCCCTGAAAACATTTTTGACATCTATCTTAACGTCAGCGTTACAATCTCTTTCCGTGCCGATAGCTCTACCGACAAGCCCGCCTACGGCTACTCCGTCATAGCTTAAACCGTCTACAACTATATTTCCGCTAACTCTCACGTTGTCGATTCTACCCGCATAATATCCTGCTAAAGTTCCTACATAATATTGCGTTCTTTCATCTTGCGTATTGTAATCTGTCGTCGTAATGCTTACGTTTTCAAGTGTTAAGTCCGAAATAAACCCTCCCGAAACCATACCGAAAAGCGACGGAAAATTACTCTCCGTTGCAACGGTTAAATTGTTGACGGTTTTGCTATTGCCGAAGAACATTCCCTCAAAGAATTCGTTTGCGTCGAAAATCGGCTCATGATTTATCCCGCTCAAATCTAAATCACAGGTCAATTTATAGCACTTATCGGGATAATAGCGCATATTCAAAAGCTGCGTGTAATTTTCTATTTCATAAGGATTTAATTGCGTACCTTCTCCGCCCGCAAACAAAAACTCGAATTCCGCCGTAACGGAAACAGAAGAATTTATTTCGGTATCGCAACGCGTATCTTCAACTTTGTCATCGCTCCACTTTACAAATCTGTAACCGTCATTCGGTACTGCCGTAACTTTGGTTCCGCTTTCTCCGTATGTAACAGTTTGACTTAAATTGCCGACCAAATACCCGCCGTTACTTGCAACGTAAGTTAACGTGTAAGTCTGCTTCTCGAATATTGCCTTTACAACGATATCTTTAGTTACGTTTCTATCCTGCCTTGTGGCTTCGGTTATATTGTCGCTCCATTTAACAAATTTGTAACCCTCGTTAGGTACGGCAACAACCTCCGTTCCATTTTCACCATCTTGTACGGATTGTTCAGCGGCGCCGGAAATTGTACCGCCCTCGTTTGCCTGATAAATAACCGTATATATTTTTGGCGGATTAATCTTTAATTTAAATTCGGCAGTAACCGAAATGTCTGCAGTTACGTTTTTATCCTGCCGTGCAGCTTCGGTTCTCCCGTCTGACCATTGAACGAATTCATAACCGTCATAAGGCACGGCAACTACTGTTAATCCGTCTTTGCCGCTTTCTAACTGCTGTTCCGCTTGCCCGTCTATATAACCGCCTTCACCTGCTATATAAACCAAATCGTAATATATCGGCTGATTTTTAATACTACAACCACACAACAAGGCTATAGAACTGAATATCGAGCCGACAACAATAATTATTAAAAAATTTCTAAGTCTTTCCATATTTTTATTATAGCACACGCACGAAGCTTTGTACACCCT
The DNA here is from genome assembly GCA_910578765.1 of uncultured Christensenella sp. Taxonomy (GTDB): domain Bacteria; phylum Bacillota; class Clostridia; order Christensenellales; family Borkfalkiaceae; genus Coproplasma. The sequence continues at coordinate 11,583 of CAJTRW010000025.1, read as the reverse complement.
AAATTAGTGTCTTTTTATACACAATTCTCTATCCATTGATTATATATATCATATGCAGTATTACTTTTCAACCAACTTATTTATTTACAAAAATTCGACAGCGTTTCTACTGAACCGCTGTCGAGTTAACTAAAATATTTTAAATTATATAAGACTTATGGATAGGTCGACCGACCTTGACAATTTTCTTATTTTGTTATATTATGATAGTATGAAACTTCAATCTTTAAAATCAAAAATAATACTGCTTGCGGTGTTTATAATTTTGGTCGTAGGGATCGCCGTAGGCGTTTCTTTGGGCACTAAACGAAAGCATGACAAAAGCATGTATAAAACGTTTACCGCCACTTACACCGCCGACGAAAACGGCACTATTTGCGGCGAAGCAAAACAAAGCGTCAGACAATGGCTGGACGGTACGGAAATAACCGCCGTTCCCAACGACGGTTATTTGTTTTCAGGCTGGTCTGACGGCGTTTATTTACCGACAAGGCACGACACACATTTCACGCAAAATATCGAAGTTAACGCTTCGTTTGTAAGCAAGCTTAAAACGCTTAAATACGATTATAACGGCGCAACCGCTAACAACTCCGTTTCCTCCGTTACGATAAATTATGATAGTATTACTTCTACTGAATTTGTAATTCCCGCAAAGGCCAACTTTGAATTTCAGGGTTGGTATTTAGATAAAGAGTTTAACAAAAGAGTTACCGACAAAGACGGCGTTTACTATTTAGGCAAAAGCATTTTCTACTCCGAAGCGGACACCCTATATGCCCGATGGGAAAAACATGAAGGCATTGTTTATCCCGTACTTATGATTTTTGTCGATGAAATTGATGCTATTCTTGAAACAACAGATAAATTAAAAGTTCCTATAAACTATAAAATGTCTCTTCCGGAATTAAAAATTTGCGAACAGATACCAGAAAAAATATCCGATAGTTTGAATAATGGTTTTGACGGTCTTGTGTATTTTGAGTTTGACGTCTATTATACAAATGAAACATTAAATACCAAAGCGTTTAAAGCAGGAACTACATCTTACGGATTTACTGACCACACTATTATGCCGGCTTTCATTCAAAAAATCAGACCATTATTAAAAAATTACAGAAGCGTTATCACCACATCAGGTTTCAACGACCCTAAAAATTTAATACACACAAACTTAGGTTCGGCTACAACCAAATATGCCTTTATACCGTTGGAGCGTACATATTACAATTTAAATTTGTCAAAACCACTAATAAATGATAATGGTCTAGAATGGCTTAATATTATTGATGTTTATTTACACGAATTTACACATACTATAGAGCAGGCAGAAGAACTTGGATTAGATAATTTTCATGAATATAAAGCATATCATGGCAACTTGCCGTCAACAATACATACAACTGAAGCGACAATTGCTGATACAATTAAATATTTACGAAATGAAGCTGAGTTTTATGGTAAATTTACCGGCATACCTTATAAATACTGGACGGGAGAAATTGAAGTAAATGATTGGTGGTTTAATTTATTGATTTAAAAAAATGGGATAACAATAACGTTATCCCATTTTTTATTAACAATTAATCAAAAATTCCGAATACATATCAACCAATCTTTCCAAAGTATGAATATCAATTAAACCTTTACCAATAGCTACTTTTAAAAATTTTCCATTGAACGCATTAAACACTGCTTCAGACACGGGCAAAATATCATTAAATTCATCATATGTGTACAGACCAAATTGTTCAATATCTGACTGCATAGCTATTTCATCATATTTCAATGTTTCAGCATCAACTTCAAAAATATTGAACAGCCCATCTATGCCTCCCGGCATTGATAGCATACCGTTTACGTTTTGGATTTTACTTTCATAAGCCGAATCACGGCGGCACGCTCGTTTTCATCGAGCTTGCTTTTTATATATTTAATAGTTTCTTCCAGTTGCGGTATCATCACGTATTCCAACGCGTTTACGCGGCGTTTGTTACGTTCTATCTCGTTTGCCAACATTCTGACCGTCTTTTCAACCTGCGCCAGTCGAACCATTTCAGGCAGAAGCGCCGCCGCTTTACCGACGGAAAAGTCCGCCTCTCCCGTCATTTCGGAATAGGCATACGGAAGTCCGCCCGCGCTTTTTTCGTTTACGAGAGAAATTTCCGGAACTTCAACGCCCATGACGCCCGCCGTGCCGCACTCTGCCCTGACTGCGGACGACGGCATGGAAAACGCCGCTTCGGCACGGTACGAAGGCGTGACGGAACGCGCCACGGAAAACTGCTTCAACGTTTCCGAAAGCTGCTTTTCCACATCGTCGCGGAGGCGCTTGTTTTCCTTTATTATAGCTGAAAAACGGCGCACCATTTCGTCGGATTTATCCTTTAAAAGTTTATGTCCGCGGACTGCCGTCGAAAGCCTTGCTTTAAGCTTTTTAAGCTCCATCCGCGTGGGATTTACGTTAAGTCTTGCCATATTATTTAAGATATTTGTCTATATAAGCCTTGCGGATACGTTTCAGCTCGGTCACGGGCAATATTTTAAGAAGTTGCCAGCCCAAATCCAAAGTTTCCTCTACGGGGCGGTCCGCATCGAAGCCCTGGTTAACGTAGACGCTTTCAAACTGCTCCGCAAATTTCGCGTAAAGTTTATCCGTGTCGGAAAGAGCGGCTTCGCCCAAAATAGCTGATAATTCCTTACTCTCTTTTCCGCTTGCATAAGCGGAGAAAAGCTGGTTCATGGTGTCGGCGTGGTCCTCCCTCGTCTTGTCCCTGCCTATACCCTTGTCTTTAAGTCGTGAAAGCGACGGAAGAACGTCTATCGGCGGATTTATACCCTTTTTGTACAAATCGCGCGAGAGAATGATTTGCCCCTCGGTTATATACCCCGTCAAGTCGGGTATGGGGTGGGTCTTGTCGTCCTCCGGCATGGTCAGAATAGGTATCTGCGTTATGGAGCCTTCACTGCCGCGTATCCTGCCCGCTCTCTCGTATATGGTTGCAAGGTCGGTGTAAAGATAACCGGGATATCCGCGTCTGCCTGGAACCTCGCGGCGCGCCGCGGAAACCTCCCTCAGCGCCTCGGCATAGTTTGTGATATCCGTCATAATGACAAGCACGTGCATGCCGCAATTGAAAGCCAGATATTCGGCGCAGGTGAGCGCCATACGCGGCGTCGCTATACGTTCAACCGCGGGGTCGTTTGCAAGGTTTGTAAAAAGCACGGTTCTTTCTATCGCGCCCGTCTTTTTGAAGTCGTCTACGAAATACTGCGCTTCCTCGAAGGTGATGCCTATTGCCGCAAACACGACGGCGAATTTACTGTCCGTACCCTTTACCTTAGCCTGACGCGCTATCTGTGCGGCAAGCTCGGCATGGGGCAGTCCGCTCATGGAAAACACGGGAAGCTTTTGCCCCCTTACAAGCGTGTTAAGTCCGTCTATCGCCGAAATGCCCGTCTGGATAAATTCGTCGGGATAATCGCGCGCGGCGGGATTAATCGGCTCGCCGTTTATGTCCATAACCTTATCCGGAATAACGGGGGCGCCGCCGTCGCGCGGGTTGCCCATACCGTCAAATACCCTGCCGAGCATATCCCTCGATACGGCAAGCTGTTGGCTATGCCCCAAAAAACGCGCCTTCGCGTCGGAAATTTGTAAACCCTGGGAATTTTCAAACAGCTGTACGACGGCTTTATCACGGTTTATTTCAAGCACTTTACCGCGGCGCAGCTCTCCGTTGGAGCAGACTATATCCACAAGCTCGTTATACTTTACGCCCGCAACGCCTTCGACAAGCATTAACGGACCGACAACTTCCTTTATGGTCTTATACTCTTTAAACATCTTCGCCGCCTCCGCTGCAAACCGACTTCATCTCACTGCCGGTAAGCTTCAAAATTTCGTCGAACTCTTTAAGATTGTCCTCTTTTATATACTTTGCGCGCCCTATCTTTTCCTTACAGGAAAGGGCGAGTATTTCGTTCAGCGGCGCGAAAGCTTCAACCGTTTCCTTGGCGCGCGAATAAAATTCGTAAATAAGTTTTAGCATTAAATACTGCTTTTTCATGGACGTGTATGTGTCAACGTCGTCGAAAGCGTTTTGATGAAGGTAATCCTCGCGGATTATTTTAGCCGTTTCCATTGTCAGCCTGTCCTTTGAAGAAAGCGCGTCCATGCCGACAAGTCTTACTATTTCGTCCAGCGCGGCTTCCTCCTGCAACACCGTCATAACAAACTGACGGTAACGGAAAAAGTCCTGACCGACGTTTCCGTCAAACCAGTCTTTAAGCTTGTCCGCGTAAAGCGAATAGCTTATAAGCCAGTCTATTGCGGGGAAATGACGTTTGTACGCCAAAGACGCCGAAAGTCCCCAGAAAACCTTTACAATTCTAAGCGTAGCCTGAGCTACCGGTTCCGACAAATCGCCTCCGGGAGGGGAAACCGCGCCTATCGCGGTAACCGAACCGCACCTGTCGCCCGCGCCCAGAATTTTTACGACGCCCGCGCGCTCGTAAAACTCCGCAAGGCGGCTGGAAAGGTAAGCGGGATATCCCTCGTCGCCCGGCATTTCTTCGAGCCTGCCGCTCATCTCTCGCAGAGCTTCCGCCCAACGCGAAGTGGAGTCCGCCATAATCGCCACGTTATAGCCCATGTCGCGGAAGTATTCCGCAATGGTTATGCCCGTATAAATGGACGCCTCTCGCGCGGCGACGGGCATGTCCGACGTATTTGCTATAAGAACCGTGCGCTTCATCAAAGGCTCGCCCGTTTTCGGGTCGGTAAGCGCGGGGAATTCGTGCAGAACGTCCGTCATTTCGTTTCCGCGTTCACCGCAGCCGATGTAGACGATTATATCCGCGTCCGCCCATTTGGCAAGCTGGTGCTGCACGACCGTTTTGCCGCTTCCGAAAGGTCCGGGAACGGCGGCGACGCCGCCGCGGGCAACAGGAAACAGAGTATCGATAACTCTCTGCCCCGTAACCATGGGCGTATCCGGCGTAAGCTTTTCTCTGTAAGGTCTGCCCCTGCGCACGGGCCATTTCCTGAGCATGCTTACGGGTTTTTTGCCCTTGCCCGTCTGAATAACGGCCACGGTGTCTTCTATCGTAAAATCGCCCTCCTGCACGGAAACGACTTTGCCGCTCATACCGTTGGGCACCATAATTCTGTGCTCTATTACTTCGGTTTCCTGTACCACGCCGAGAACGTCTCCCTCGCCAACGGTATCGCCCGACCTGACGCGAGGCGAAAAATGCCACTTCTTTTCTCTGTCGAGGTTATTTACCGAAACGCCGCGCGATATGCGCGAGCCGTATTTGAAGAACAGCGTCGTCAAGGGGCGCTGAATTCCGTCGAATATTCCGGCGAGAAGTCCGGGCGCAAGCTCGACGGAGAGCGGCTCTCCCGTGGAGACCACTTCCTCCCCAGGCCCCAGCCCCGAAGTTTCTTCATATACCTGAACGGAAGCTTTATCCCCCCTCAGTTCTATTATCTCGCCTATAAGACCGCTGTCTGAAACGTGCACGACGTCGTACATTTTACAGTCCGCCATGCCTTCCGCTATTATCAGCGGTCCCGAAATTTTTACCGTTTTACCTGCCATAATCTATCCTTTTCAGTTATTGAATAATATATCCACGCCGAGCGCCCGCTCCATAGCGCTTTTCAAAAGCTCTGCGCCGTGACCCGTGCTTCCGTTTTTGGACGGAATACTTAAAACAACCGGATAGGGCTGTTCGTCAAACCGCTTTATAAACTGCTCCAAAGGTCTGTAAAGCTCCTCTGTGAGAAAAATTATCCGATATTCCTTAGCGGCTTTTCTCAAAGCGTCCCTGGCTTTAGTTTCGTCCTCGGCGGCGAACGCCGCGACCCCCGCGGCCTTGAACACAGTTATGCTGTCGCCGTCGCCTATAATTGCAATTTTTCCGGTCATATCCGCTCCTTAAACCGACCTGAGCCGCGCTTTTATCTCGTAATCCTTCATGCCTGCCAAAAGACAGACGAAAAGTATCCTCACGTCGGCGTTTTCCGCGCGGCGTCTGAATACGTAATATAAAAAGGGCTGGTTCCTCACAAGCTCGTACTTTTTTGCGGCGAAAAATCTGACTTCGTAGTTTTCCGTCTCGCGCTCCGCCGCGGTGTGGGGAAGCCCCTCCCGCCTGTCGTCAAGACATTTTTTATAGAATTCTGCGTAAGCCGTTCCGTCAAGACAGCTTTCCGCACGCCCGCTGTCTTCGGAAAAAATTTCACCCAGAAGATTATGCGGCAGTTTGCCGCCGTCAAGATAAAACTTTTCAGCCGTTTCTTTATCGGGCGAGCGCAACGCGGTCAGAATATTAGTCATATCCGCCCGCGCGGACAAAAGCTTTTTCAAAAGCGGTTTTCTTTTACACAGCCGTGCAAGATATTTATACTGCGCCTTTTCAAACAGCGCGCCTATTTCCGCGCCGGAAACAAATGTGCCGTCGGCATCCGCGAAAAGCGCGGCGGCTTGTTGCGCCGCCTCTTTAAGCTCGTCCGCAAGCTGTGAAAAATCGTTATTTTTCACGCATTGCTCCAAAACGCGCAAGGGAATAATTCCTTGGGGCGCAAGCATCTTTCCGACGTCCGCACCCGTGTATTGCGCCTTTAAAAGCGCTTTTAAATTATGAAAATCGCGCGGGGCAAGCAGGTACGTCTTTTCCGCCTCGGAAGGAGAATATTCAAGTATGAACGCGTCGATAGCCGCCTCGTCCGCGGCAACCAGTTTTTCGTAATCGTATACCGAAACGATTTCCGTTCCTTTGCCGAAGCCGCTTTCCGTGACGGCGCGCAACGCGTCCTCCGGACCGCTTTCGCAAAGCTTGACCAGCTTGTCTTTGAGAAGATATTTTTCCCGCGCGGCAATTACGCCGTCCGTATACAGTACGTCTGTCGCCATTAATTTAACCCGTTATGAATAATTTTGCCGCTATTTCTGACTGGTGTTTTTCCCTGTCCTCCGCAAGAAGCGCGCCGTAGGAAATATTTTTGTCGCAGTTTTTGCCGCGCAGTATAAAGCCGCCGTCCAAATCCGCGGTCTTAGAAGAAACTTTCAGCTTCCTTTCCCTGACGACAGAAAGCTTTGAAACGTCGGATGCGAAGCAATAATTTTCCGCGAAAACTATTTCGTCGCCCGCTTCCGCGTACTGCGTAAGCAAACCCTCCGCAAGGCGCACACTTTCGGTTTTATTGAGCGCGTTAAGCTGTTTTAAAGCGCGCGAATACACTGCGTCTATAACGCCGCGTTTTTCGCCGAGAAGTATTTTCGAGCATTCGAGCCGCGCCGAAGCCGCTTTTCCGTCAAGTATCGCTGTCGCCTTTTCCTTTGCTTCCGCCAAGGCGCCCTCTTTATTGCGCTTCGCGCGCTCGGAAGCGAGAGCAACCGTTTCGGCGGCTTTCTTTTCCGCTTCCGAAATTACCGTACGCGCCTCCATGTCGGCGTCGTACAGTATTCTTTCGACGATTGACTGTTCGCTCATAAATCAGACCGCTACCAACATTATGGAAATGATAAGTCCCAAAATAGCGTAGAACTCTATCATGGCAGGGTAAATTATAAGCTTACCTCCGAGAGAGTCCTGCTTGCCTACTGCATAGATACAGTTGACGGCGGACTTGCCCTGGAAGAAGCCCGTAATCAAGCCCGAAACCGCCATAGGCATTACCGCGCCGAAAAGCGTCCAACCCTGCGCCACGGTCGTAATGTCACCGAGCGAGGACGAAGCGATTATGCCGATAATGAAGCCGTAAATACCCTGCGTAGCCGGCAGAAGCACGAGAACGAGCACCTTGCCGAACTTTTTGGGATTTTCCCCCAATACGCCCGCCGCCGCGGTACCCGTCTTGTAAAGACCGATACTCGAACCTATTCCGCAAAGCAGAACGCACAGGGCGATTCCGATTATACCGATAACGTTACCAGTATTCATTGTTTAAAAAACCTCCGAAGTTTTTATTTGATATTTAAATTTACGTACTTGAAATCCGAGCCGAGCGGAGAAAACAGTTCTCCCTCCCCCTCGAAAAATCTGCCGTAAAATTCAACGTATTGAAGTCTTGCGTCGTGAATGTACGCGCCTAAAAGTCCTATCGCGAGATTGAAGCCGTGGCCGACTATCATTAACACCGCGCCGAGAATTATAAGCATGGCGTTGCCGCCCGTGATAAAGTCGACCGCATAGCGCGAAACTATCTGCGCTATTACCGCGCCTGACAGCATAAGACCGTAAAGTCTTGCGTAGCTTAAAATGTCCGAAGCGAAGTTTATTACCCCGTACGCCGCGCCGAAGCCCTTGGTGAATTTGCCGAGAAGTTTTTCCTTCCTGCCGGCGGTAAGCATGGCGCACAGCAGTGAAGCCCCTGCAGTGATTCCGCCTATATAAGTTATAAGCTTGGGCGCTTTGAACTGGTCAACAAGTCCTACGACCGCAAGGGCGACGCCCACGGTGAAAACCGACCAGACAAGTCCGTCGAAAATGCCGTCCGCAATATGATTCCTGCGCCAGCACTGCACCGCTTTACACAGGTATCCCGCGCAAAGCTGAACCATTCCCAAAAGCAAACTGATTATAAGAACAGCCGGTATCTTTATTCCCATTACCGTCCACATCTCTTTTTGCGGATCGGGCAATAACGTGGGCATAAACGGCGGCTGCATGCCGAAAAACGAATTGAAAAGCAATCCCCAGACGACGGCAAAAATTCCGCCTATGGCGAAAACTCCGGAAAGTCTTTTAAGACCGGTGTCGCGTTTGCTTCTCAGATATATAAATCCGCCTATGACGAACATTAACAGACCGTAGCCGACGTCCGCCATTATAAAGCCGAGAAATACGCTGTAAAACAGTGCCATTACCGTGTTGGGGTCGAATTCGCGATAGCTTACAGGCGAATACATATTTGTAATAGCTTCGAAGTTTTTTACCGCCGCGTTGTTTTTTAAAAGCGTAGGCGGAATTTCGTCCTCCGCAGGTTCGGAAAACTCGAAGTAAACGGCGTTGGTTGCCGAGGACAGCTCCTCTCTTACGCTGTCCTGCGCCTCCTTGGGGACGTACGCCTCCAAGAGAAAGGTTTTCTGCGTACAGCGAAGCTTATCGGAAAGATTTGCTTTTTCAAGCTCGAAGCCCAGATAATCACAATATATTTTCATGCCGCGCACGCGCGGGGCGAGCGAATACATTTTCTCGGAATTTTCTTTCAGGTCCGCCCGTATTTTTTCTTCCAAGCAAAGAATATCGTCGTACACTTCTTTACCCGACCTACTGCCCGAAAACGGACAGGGAACAAAGCCCGACTCCTGCAAGATACCTTCCGCCGTATCCGACACGCTTTTATGCGCAACGAATATAAAAAGCGCGTTTTCGGCGTCGGAGCCAAGCATTTCGCACTGAATAAGCGGCGCGGCGGCGCAGGCGGCGGAAAAATTATCCGCAAGCGGCAACGGCACCGTACCAAGCTTTATTTTTACGCGGCGGGTATCCGTAAAATCTTCAAGCGGACTGTCCACCGCGCTGTATATCAGCGCTTCCTCCTTTAATTTAACCGTTTTGTTTAGCTCTGAAAGAAGCTCTTTTTTACGCAAATTCAGTCCGTTTATCGTGTTTACAAGCGAATCCATTTCGGCACGCATATCCTTAGCCGCCGTAAATTGGGTATAAGAAACGTCAAATCCGTCCTTCAAATCGTCGGATTTGACCTTGTTTTCTTTATTATAAGCGTCTGCTTCCGAAACAAGCAAAGACAGCGCGCCCTCCGTTTTATCGAGATAGTCGCGCAAGTTTTCAGTGTCGGCCGCCATAGCGTCCGTATTTTCGGCGTCGTAATGAAGTTTAATCTCTGCGGCGCGCGTACGTTGCAGGGCGTTGAGAATGCAGTCCCTGTCGTAATTCATGGCCGCAAGATTAAGCTTGCTCATTTCAGCGATTGCCAACCGTCAACCTCCGTACTATATCGTGAACCGGCCTGTCGGCGTTTTTCAGACATTGTTCCGCATACTTTGCCGACTCCGCGCGTTTTGCGGAAATTTCGGCGTCGTACCCGTTCTGAGCGCGAACAGTGGCGTCTTTGAGAATTTTTTCACGCAATTCTCTGCATTCCGCCGCGGAAAGCTTGTCTATTTCGACCGCGCGTTCCTCCGCCTGCGCGGAAATTTCAGCCGCGCGCAGCAATGCGTCTTGTTTTATTTCAGCCGCCTTCTGCTCGGCATCGGTTATGCTTTTTATAATTTCGTTCATAATATGTTATATTTTACCATATAAGATTGTAATTTGCAAATAAAAATTGTGCGAAACGGGTATTAAAAGCGCGAAAGGAAAATATAAATATATGTTTACCGTTTTTTATATTGTGGATAAATATATACGGAATTACGTTTATAAATGTTTAAAACCGTCGCATTAGTCGTTTTTAATTCAAAATGTTAATAAATTGTGGATAATTTTTTTAAACTTGTATTACAGCGCACTTTCCACAATAAAATTGTGGACAACTTTCAGTGGATAAAAACAGTATTTTACCGAATCGAAACGTAAAATATCGTAAGTTATCCACAAAACCGTAACTGCCTTCATACTCCTATTGATAAATAGCTATAAAAAAGTCCGTTATCCTCAATTATTCGCAATGGATTATCCCTATGGAACCTATTATAAGAATATATTTTTTATTAAAAGACCAAAAAACCGAGCCTAAGGCTCGGTTTTTCGGAATTGTTACTGTATTTTCAGGCGTTTTCAGCCCTCGAATTTGTCATAGAAGCCGTCTATGTCAAAGAACGTTTCCCGGCTGTCGCGCTCTGCTTCCGCTACGCTCTTTGCCGCTGCTTTCGTCGTATCTACCGTCGTCGTAGTCGTTATTACCGCATCGGGCGGGTAGATGCTCTGCGAAGGCACTGCGTTTATCGCAGGCTGTTCCGACACCGTCTTTACCTCTTTCACAGGCTGAGGATCGCTTGTTGCCGCTACTTCCTGCATTGCCTGACCTGCCGCAAGGCTTCTTACCATAGACGCCAGAACTTCGCCCAACATTGTAGGGTTGTTTGCGTCTGCCGCCTGCACCTGAGGCTGAGCCGCCGCTTGTACCGGCGGTGCCTGCTGGATTACAGGCTGAGGCACGTACTGAGGCTGCGCGGGCGCCTGCTGCATCTGAGGCATAGGCATATACATCGGCTGCTGGCCGTGCGATGCGTTGCCGTACATGTCTGCACGCATCTTCGCAAACTCCGCTTCCATTCTTGCCGCGTTTACTGCGCTTTGCTCCGTGTGCATGTTGTCAAGCTTTGCTTCAAGCTTTGCCATTGCCAACGCGTTTGCATCAAGCGACGAAGGCGACATTGCCGCGCCGTATTGAGGCTGAGGCTGGGCATACTGCACCGGCATTTGCGGTGCCGCGGGCGCTTGCATAGGCATTGCCATGGGCTGACCGTATCGCTGCGCGCGCTGTTCCGCACGGATTCTCTTTAACTGCTTCTTTATTTCTTCAAGCTCGTTATTGTTTACAGGCTGTTGCTGTTGAACATATTGAGGCTGAGGAACGGGTTGAGGCATCTGCTGAGGCATCTG
>CAJTRW010000024.1:12876-26357 GCA_910578765.1 uncultured Christensenella sp. | reverse complement strand
CAGATGCCTCAGCAGATGCCTCAACCCGTTCCTCAGCCTCAATATGTTCAACAGCCTGTTTACGGTCCCATGCCTCAAAGCGGCGGCGACCTTGCAGAGCTTAAAGCGGAGATACGCGCATTAAAAGCCGAGCAAAACGCAAAAGAATTCGCTTCCATGAAGTCTGAATTCGAAAGCATGAAAATGCGCATGAATATTCCGCAGGCACAGGCGCAAATGCCTATACAAGCGCCTGCGGCACAGATGCCCGCGCCCGCACAGGGATATGCGCAATTTCCCGCAACGGCGCAGTACGCACCGCCCGCACAGCAGTTGGACGATGCCGATATGTCCCAGCTTGCCGAGTTGATTGCAATTACCTGGCGCAAGGCAAAGACTTTGCAGTCTGCTCCTGCCGCGGATAAACGGACGGAATCCCGTCAGGTAGTCCAGGCGGAAACGGCGCCCGTGACGCAACCCGCGGTATATCCCCCCGACGCGGTCATAACCACGACCACCACGGTGGATACTACCAAGAATTCAATCAAATCCCAGTCAAAGGATGAGAGCGAACGCGACAGATTTTTCGATATAGACGGCTTCTACGATAAGTTCGAGGGATAACGTAATATTATAAGGCGGCGCCGTACGGCGCCGCCTTTAATAGTGCAATTTCTACATTTTTCAGCGTTATTTTATTGAGGTATTTATAATATAATTTATTAACAAACGTTTTTTTAGGGGAATAGTCATGGGCGGATATACGAAAAATATAGCGGTAATACGCGGACTGAAAAGCGGTTTTTCCGCAGACGGCGGAGATTTAAGCGGGCTTATAAAAGCGGAAAAGTACGGCAGCAGCCTAAAAGTAGAAGTATCGCTTATAAACTTTGCGCCGCTGACCGAGGGAAGATACGTAACAGCCATTTCGGACGGAACGCATAAACAAATTATAGAAAATAATTTTTTCGAGGGGCATTCGGACGTGGATACCGGCGGCGGTTTCTCCGCATTGACGTGCTTTGTAAATAAGCAGGTTTCACCCGTTGCCGCGGCAATATGCGGCGGTTTCCGCGCGGCGGCGCTCGATATAAGGGAGTTTATAGAACAGTCGGAAAGAATCAACCGCACTGAAGCGGCGGTTCCCCAATATGAGGACGAGGCGCTTGCGCAGGAGAATTATTATGAATACGAGCAAACTGATAAAGACGGTAGGTCTGTACGCGAAAATACGGGCGAAAAGGAAAACGCGCGCAACATATATAAAAATGAGGCGGCTGCTGGCGCTGACGAAGGCGGCGCGGACGGAATAGAAATTCCCCTTGCCCGCGGAGAATGTTTCTATAAAAAAATGCAGAGTGAAATAGATAAGCTTCTTTCGGACTATCCCGCGGAGGACGGGCTGGAAAAGGTGGTGGAAAATTCGCGTTGGGTAAAAATAAGCTACGGCGGAGGTAAGTTTTACGTTTTCGGCGTAATATATAAAGGCGAAACTCCGCAATATCTCTGTTACGGGGTTCCCAGTAAAAACACACGCCGCCCGCCCGACAGCCTCGCGGGAATGGCTTCGTTTATACCCGCTTCCGAACAAAACGCCGACAGCGGTTTCTGGATAATGTATCAGGACGCAGCAACGGGGGCAAGCGTAAAAGCGGAGGTCGAATAAGTAAAACAAAAAAGCCTTTCAATGCAAGAAAGGCTTTTACTTTAACCCCCTGAAAGGCTTGAAAACTATCAGCGAATAGATATTGAAAAGAGCGCACACTCCGCCGACGCTCAACACGCAACGGTAAACAACCGTAGAACGGAAACACAGCAGATATAAAAGATTAAAACCAGAAAGTGCGTAAACGCCGCCGCATATTCCCAGTGCAATTAAAATTGCGACGCATAACACGCATGTAAATTTCATAATCGAAGTATGCGCTATATGCAAAAATATATGCCGCCGTCAAAGCACGATATTTTCGAGAATAAGCTTGTCGAAGTCCACGCTTTCGGCAAAATCGCGCGGAATAAAACGGACGGTGTTAAACTTCGCATAATTGAAGATATGCGTTTTCAAAAGCACGGGCGTGGCGATATCCAGCTCCTCGCAAATATCCGCAAGGTATGAAAAAAACTGCGAATAAGTAAATTTTTCGTCGCGTTCGTAAGTAAGTTGTTTTGTTATTTTGCCGTCGGCGATTACCTTCGCCCATATTCTGAACATATTATCATTATACTCTGTACCGTGTAAAAAGTAAAGCGTTGACAACCGCGGTAAAAAAGAATAAAATAGTCAGTGAAAATCAAAACCGCAACAAGGAGAAACTTTATGGATAAGCTTGAAAAAGACATACTCGCGCTGATTACGGAAAATTCCCGCCTGACGACGGATAAAATTGCCGCTATGCTGGGAGCGGACAAAAAGACCGTAGCGGAGGCAACGGCAAAGTTGGAGGAAGGCGGAGTAATAGTAAAATATACCGCGATAATTAATTCCGACAGCCTGGAGGAAGAAGCGGTGGAAGCGCTTATCGAAGTAAAGGTAACTCCCCAGCGCGGGCACGGCTTCGATAAAATAGCATACGAAATAGCTGAGCACGACGAAGTTAAAAATTTATATCTGATGAGCGGCGCGTACGATTTGGCGGTAATAGTTCACGGCAAGTCTCTGCGCAGCGTATCCAGATTCGTGTCGGAAAAAATTTCCACATACGATACCGTTATATCCACGGCTACCCATTTTATTCTCAAAAAATATAAAGTTGAGGGGGCGGAAATGTATAAGAAAAACGACGGTCGCCTCAGCGTGCAGGCATAGCGCGGACGGAATACTGCAATGAGAAATTTCGTAAATAAAAGAGCCGCGTCATTACAGCCAAGCGGTATCAGAAAATTTTTCGATATAGTCCAGAAGATGGAAGGGGCTATTTCGCTCGGCGTGGGTGAGCCGGACTTTGTTACGCCCTGGAACGTGAGGGACGCGGCAATACGCTCGTTACAGCGCGGCTACACCCAATACACGGGCAACAGGGGGCTTTTAGAACTGCGCGAACTTATTTCGCGCTATTTGCAGGAGCGCTTCGGCGTTTGCTATCCACCCGAACGCACCATTGTTACCGTCGGGGCAAGCGAAGCTATAGACCTTGCCCTGCGCGCAGTGTGCGACGTCGGCGACGAAATTCTCGTCCCCGAGCCGTCATACGTTTCCTATGCGCCCGCGGTGATTCTGGCGGGGGGCACGCCCGTCGCCGTAAAGTGTTCCGCCGAAAACGATTTTATCCTCACGCCGGAAATTATGGAAGCGGCGATAACGCCAAAAACCAAAGCCGTTATTCTGGCGTACCCGAACAATCCTACGGGCGCGGTCATGACGCGCGGACAGGTGGAAGCCATAATTCCCGTAATAGAAAAGCACGACCTGCTTGTTATTTCCGACGAAATTTATGCCGAGCTTACTTATACGGACAAACACGCATCTATCGCTTCGATGGGCAATATGGCGGAGCGAACGGTGCTTATAAACGGTTTTTCAAAGGCGTTTGCAATGACGGGCTGGCGCGTCGGTTTCGTATGCGCTCCCAAGGAAATAGACGAAGCAATGTTCAAAATACACCAGTACACAATTCTGTGCGCGCCGCACATGAGTCAGCGCGCGGCGGTGTGCGCGCTTAAAGACGGCTTTTCCGACGGGTTTTCCGTCGTGGAAGAAATGCGCGCCGAGTATTGCCGCAGAGGGGTCTTTCTCGTAAACGCACTAAATTCCCTCGGGTTGAAATGCTTTAAGCCGAAGGGCGCTTTTTATGTTTTTCCGTCCGTGGAAAAGACGGGGCTGGACGGTGAAGGCTTTGCTAACGCCCTGCTTGAAAAATGCAAGGTGGCAGTGGTTCCCGGGGCGGCGTTCGGCGCGGCGGGCGTTAACCACGTCAGGTGTTCTTATGCGACGTCTATGCGCAACCTTACGATTGCGGTGGAAAGAATTTCCGACTTTGTCAACGGTCTTTGAAATAATATTTCGTTGAAAATTATTGCCCTCCGCCAAGGGTTATTGTGTTGACAAAATCGGCAATTGCATATATAATAGTTAAGCGACGATGCGTGGTTCCGTTTATCCGGAATCACGTTTGTTTATCGCTTAGTGAAAAAAATCGGCAAAAAGAGGTAACGGAATGTCAGAACGTTTTGTAATGACTCAAAAGAATTTGGACGATTTGAAAAAGGAGCTTGACTATCTTGTCAAAACCAAACGTCCGGAAATTATAGAAAGAATCGCGGAAGCCCGCAGCCACGGAGACCTTTCGGAAAACGCGGAGTACGACGCGGCGCGCGAGGAACAGCGCTCCAACGAGGGAAAAATAGCCGAGCTGGAATATCAGATTAAAAACGCGGACGTGCGCGAGGAAGAAACGGACAACACTTTCGTTCATCTCAACAGCGTTGTTAAGGTTTACGACGAGGATATGGAGGAGGAGAGCGTGTATACCCTCACCTCGGTAACCGACGTTGACGTCATGAACGGTAAGATTTCCATCGAGTCGCCCATAGGCAAGGCGCTTTTAAAGAAAAAGAAAGGCGAGCGCGTGAATGTGGAATGTCCCGACGGAACGAGCTATATACTGAAAATACTGTCGATAAATTAAAGGTAATTTTATGGAAGAAAAAACTGTGGAGCTTACGGAAGAAGAACTTGTCGAGCAGGCGAGAATACGCCGTGAAAAATTGCAGAAACTTATAGCGGACGGATTCAATCCTTTTGCAAAAACGTCATACCGCCTTACCGCGCGTTCCGGCGAAGTTAAGGGAAATTTCGACGCGTTCGATGGCAAGGAAGTCAGTCTTGCCGGCAGACTTATGTCCCGCCGGATAATGGGCAAGGCTTCCTTTTCGCATATTCAGGACGATAACGGACTTATTCAGTTATACGTGCGGCGCGACGACGTGGGCGAAGACGTCTACGCAAGCTTCAAAAAGGACTACGATATCGGCGATATAATCGGCGTTACCGGTTATGTTTTCAAAACCCAGACGGGTGAAATTTCGATTCACTGCAACCGTGTGGAAATGCTGACCAAATGTCTGCATCCCCTGCCCGAAAAACAGCACGGGCTTAAAGATACCGACATAAGATACCGCCGCAGAGAGCTGGACCTTATAGTTAATCCCGAAGTTAAAAAAACCTTCGTGAAAAGATCCGCCGTGCTTGCGGCTATCCGCGGATATCTTGACGGCGCGGGCTTTTTGGAGGTGGATACCCCCGTTTTAAACACGCTTGAAATAGGGGCGGCGGCGCGTCCTTTCAAAACAAAGCACAACGCGCTGGACATAGATATGTACCTGCGCATAGAGACCGAGCTGTATCTGAAAAGGCTGATAGTCGGCGGATTCGAACGAGTTTACGAGGTGGGCAGAATTTTCCGTAACGAGGGAATGGACGCTTTCCACAATCCGGAATTTACTACGGTTGAAATGTACGCGGCTTATCTTAATTACTTCGACATGATGGACATTGTCGAAAAAATGTACGCGCACGTCGCCGAAAAGGTGTGCGGAACGACGGATATAAACTATCAGGGAACGGAAATCCGGCTGGGCGGCAAGTGGGCGCGGCTTACCATGAAGGAAGCGGTTAAAAAATACGCCGGCGCGGACTATGACGATTGGAAGACCGACGCGGACGCGCGCGCTTGCGCCGAAAAGTTGGGCGTTAAAGTGGAGGAAGGCGCCTCCGCAACCAAGGGACATGTTCTGATAGCGCTATTCGACGCGTTTGCAGAGGATAAGCTTATCCAGCCCACGTTTATTTACGATTATCCCGTGGAAAATTCTCCGCTTGCTAAGCGCAAGGAGGACGACCCCGCATTTACGCAGAGATTCGAATATTTCATCTGCGCGCACGAGTTCGGCAACGCGTTTTCCGAGCTGAACGACCCCATTGACCAAAAGCAACGGTTTGTAAGACAGGTAGAGCAAAAGCGCGCGCAGGAACCGAACAGCAACGCGCAGGTAGACGAAGATTTCGTCACGGCGCTGGAATACGGCTTGCCGCCCACGGGCGGACTGGGCTTCGGCGTGGACAGACTGGTCATGCTTCTGACGGACAGCCCCACAATACGCGACGTTCTGCTGTTCCCGACGATGAAACCCAAAAAATAACACGAGGGAAAATTTATGTACGAGTATTTGATTTATTCGCGGCTTAAAAAGTTCGCAAACGCAAAAAAAAGCTTCCATATCCCGGGGCATAAAGCACGCGGGGATTTCAAGGCGAAGTTCCGCACGGCGGATACGGACGTTACGGAGCTGTCCTATTCTGACAATCTTTTAAGTCCGTCAGGCGTTATCGCCGCGGCGCAGAAGGATATTGCGGAAATACTCGGTGCGGTGAAAAGCTATATAACCACGGACGGCTCGTCAAGCGGGGTTTATTCCCTTTTGTACGCGGCTTCCAAGCGCGGAAACAAAATTATAGTTTTCCGCAATTCGCATCAAAGCGTTTGGGGGGCGTGCAGACTTTTCGGTCTGGAGCCTTTAATAGTTCAGGGCGCGGAAAAAGAGGGCGTGCTTATGCCGCCCGACAGCGAAACCATAGAAAAGCTTATTTCCAAGGACGCGAATATCGCAGGCATACTTGCCACTTCGCCGGACTATTACGGCAATATCGCTCCGCTTGAAAAATATGCGGAGGCGGCGCGGCGGTACAACAGGCTTCTGCTTGTGGACGAAGCGCACGGCGCGCATCTTGCATTCGGAGACAGAAAGGGCTATGCCGGTTCCTATGCCGACGCCTGGGTGGACGGGGCGCACAAGACCCTGCCTACGCTTACGCAGGGCGCCACGGTTAACGTGAACAACGAGGAGCTTATCCCCCTGATAGAGGAAGCGCTTTCCATGTTCCGAACAACGTCGCCCAGTTATCCCATAATGGCTTCCGTGGAATACGGCGTGAAATATCTTGCGAATAACGCAAGCCGCGTACAGCGCGCGCGTTCCGCAGTTAAAGATTTCGAGAGGAACGCGGACGAGGTTCTTCCCGTTCTCAGGAACGACGACTGGACTAAGCTTTTAATAGACTTCAAACAGTTGGGCGTTTCTCCCGAAGCTGTGGCGCTCCGCCTTGAAAAGAAGGGGATATATCCCGAGCTGACCGACGGCAGATATATGCTGTTTTATCTTTCGCCGATGACAGAAGCGGCTGATTTGAACGCGCTGTATAAGGCGCTTTCGGCGATAGTAGCCAACAAAAAATTAAAGGGAACTTACGAGGAGAAGCCTTCCGTACCAGAGGGAGAACGCTCTTACAGCTTCCAGTATGCTTTGCGTAAACCGTGCGAGTATGTGCCGCTTACTGACGCGGTCGGCAGAATGTGCGCCAGAAACGCGGGGCTTACGCCCCCTTGTATCCCCGTAGTGGTTACGGGCGAAATAGTAACCGCCGCGGCGGTTAAGTGCCTTTCTTCCGCTAAAACCACGTTCGGCATAACGGACGGAAAAATCTGCGTGGTTAAAAAGTAATGAAAGGTCGTTTCGTAACGTTCGAAGGCTGCGAAGGTTCGGGCAAAAGCACGCAACTCAGACTGCTTTGCGAATATCTCGATAAAAACGGAACGCCGTACATTCTCACGCGCGAGCCGGGCGGCAGTTCGATAGCCGAACAAATACGCAAAATTATTCTCGACGGAAAAAATACCGAAATGAGCGACGAATGCGAGGCGCTTTTATACGCCGCCGCGCGCGAACAGCATTTGACGGAAGTAATTATTCCGGCGCTTGAAAAGGGGCTTTTGGTTCTTTGCGACAGGTACGTCGATTCTTCGCTTGCCTATCAGGGCGCGGCGCGTGGATTGGGCGCGGAGTATATAGAGAGCATCAATATGCACGCAATGCGCGCTTATCCGCCCGATATTACCGTTTTTTTGGATATCCCTCCCGCCGCGGCGTTTAACCGCAAACACGGCGCGGACAAGGATGACAGAATGGAACAGCAGGGGCTGGATTTCCATAACAGAGTATACGGGGGATACCTTGCGCTTGCGGAAAAATATCCGCGCATATGCCGTATAGACTGCGGCGGCACAAAATACGAGACCAACGCAAAAATAACCGCGCTTTTAAAAAGCAGAGGATTTATTTAAAGTGGACAAGCTTATAAAAAGCACCGCGGCATACAGAACTTTTTCCAACGACGTAAAAAGCGGAAAGCTTTCGCATGCGTACATGCTGTATTTCGACGACGCGAAAAACCTGCGCGCCGCGCTGAAAATGTTCGCCTTGGAATTTTTCGGAACGGAAGCGGATAAAGCGGACGGCAGAAGAATTTTAAGCGGAAGCTTCACAGACTGCCGCATATACCCCGACGAAGAAAGCAAAAAGCTTACCGCGGAGACTGTATCGCAGCTTTTGGAGGACAGCGTTTTGCGCCCCGTGGAGCGGAGCAAAAAGCTGTATATAATCAGCAATTTCGAGCAGACGTCCGCGCTGTTGCAGAACAAGCTTTTGAAAACCTTGGAGGAGCCGCTTGACGGCGTGCACTTCGTTTTGGGCGTAACTTCGCTTGCGCCCGTATTGGATACAGTCAAGTCGCGCGTAAAGACGCTGACGATAGCGCCGTTTACCGAAAGCGAAATTTTTTCCGCCTTGCAGAGAAAGGGCGACAATCCACTCAACGCGGACGCGGCTAAA
Organism: uncultured Christensenella sp.; assembly: GCA_910578765.1. Lineage (GTDB taxonomy): Bacteria > Bacillota > Clostridia > Christensenellales > Borkfalkiaceae > Coproplasma. Next base: position 17,714 of record CAJTRW010000024.1, on the reverse strand, counting down.
AACTGCGGGGGCTGTCTCGGCGCGGCGGAGAATATGGCTGGCGGCGGCTGGTTCGGCGAAATTGTTTCGGCGGCGGCGGAGATATGCGCTGCCGACAGTATAGAAAAAGCTTCTGCCGCGGCGCTTAAATACGGCGATACGAAATATAAGACGGAGCTGCTCGGTCAGATAAGACTGAACTTCCGCGCCGCTCTCGGCGAAAAGGTCGGGGGATATGCGGCGGCGAGTCCCGCGCGAATTTGGCAAACGCATACGCTTATATACGCGCTCGAATGTGCGGAAAAAGCTTGCGGCGATTTAAAATTCAACGCATTTTTTCAAGGACTTCTGTACGACTTAATGCTGAGAATTATAGAGGAGAACGACAGATGGTTAAAGTTACGGGCGTAACGTTCAAGCAGGGCGGAAAGGTTTATTATTTCGCGCCCGGCAAAGAAAGATACGAAAAAGGCATGGGGGTAGTCGTGGAAACAAGTCGCGGTCACGAATACGGCACCGTGGTGTTGCCGTACGGCGAAGTGGAAGAAAATAAAATTATTTCTCCGCTCAAACCCGTGGTCAGGATAGCCACCGCGCGCGACAGGGAAAACGTCAAGCGCAATATAGAGCGCAAGCCCGAGGCAATGCGTATCGCACAGGAAAAAATCGAAAAACGCAAGCTTGACATGAAGCTTATCGACTGCGAATTCGCTTTCGACGGCGGTAAAGTCGCGTTCTACTTTTCCGCGCCTCAGCGCGTGGATTTTAAGGAGCTTGTCAAAGATTTGTCCTCGGCGTTCAAAATGCGTGTGGAACTTTGGCAGGTCGGCATACGCGACGAAATAAAGCTTTTAGGCGGCATTGCGCCTTGCGGCAGGGAATGCTGTTGTTCAAGCTGCATGCCGGAAATAAAAAAGGTTTCCATAAAAATGGCAAAGACGCAGGGGCTGTCGCTTAATCCCGGTAAAATTTCGGGACTGTGCGGAAGACTTATGTGCTGCCTCGGATATGAAAACGACTACTACGCGGAGGCGGGCAGGAAATTCCCCAAACCGGGTACCGAGGTGGGGACCCCCGACGGAAAGGGTACGGTCGTAAACATAAATATGCTTAAAATGCAGGTCCGCGTAAAAATAGAGGATAAGGACAAGGATATTTTCACTTATCACGATTACGCTCTCGAAGACCTTAAATTCAAGCGCGGCGCAAAGCCCGAAAGGGAAGACGCGGACGAGAATATTTCCGGCGAGCTTAAAGAAATACTCGATTGACGGACAAAAAATTGCTTTTCCCGCTTTACAGCGCGTAAAATGTGTGTTATAATTGCATAGAAAAGCGGGTAATCCGCATAACGTATTAAAAATGGAGGAACTCTGATGGCACATTATATATCTGACGAGTGCGTAAGCTGCGGCGCGTGCGCCGGCACCTGCCCCGTTGAAGCTATTTCCGAGGGTGAGGGTAAGTACGTCGTAGATCCCGATGTCTGCATTGACTGCGGCGCATGCGAGGATGTTTGCCCCACGGGCGCGATTCATCCCGCGGAATAATTTAAAAGGGAAAAGCGGCGGGAGATACTCCCGCCCTTTTGCTTTATTGGGATATGTTAAAGAAAGACGAAGTTCTCGAAGAATTTTTCGACGATAAAAAAATAATACAAAATACTAAATTGTACCGCTTTACCTCGGACAGCGTTTTGCTGTCCGCTTTCGCGCGCGCGAAGGTCGGCGATAACGTTGCCGATTTTTGTTCGGGCAGCGGAGTGGTAGGTTTTCATTTCGCCTGTCTGAACCCGCGTATAGCAAGCCTTACTCTGTTTGAAATGCAGCAGTCGCTTGCGGATATGTCGCGCCGAACGGCGGAGCTGAACGGATTTGACTGCACCGTTGTTAACTGTAAATTACAGGATATAGGCAGGGAGTACGACGATAAATTTTCGCTTGTGCTGTGTAATCCGCCCTACGAAAAAGACGGGTTTGAAAACGAGGTTTACGAAAAAGCCGTCTGCCGGAAGGAGATAACTTTAACGCTTAAAGAGACGGCGGACGTAGCTTTTAAAAAACTGAAATTCGGCGGAAGGTTGGCCATAGTCAACCGCGCGGACCGGACGGCGGAACTTATTTACGTTTTAAAGTCGCGCGGGCTGGAGCCCAAAAGGTTGCAGCTTGTCGCGGGTGCGGACGGGGCAAAGCCTTACCTTGTTATGGTCGAAGCGGTAAAGGGCGGCAAGGAAGGCATAGAGATATTGCCGACTAAAATAAACGGCGGTAAATAAAATGAAAAAGAAAGGCTATATAAAAAGATTCATACCGTACTATAAGCCGCATGCAAAGCTGTTTGCCATAGATATGGTGTGCGCGTTTGTTATTTCCGTTTTCAATCTGGTATATCCCTTCATATCAAAAGAAATTATAAACAACTACGTGCCGCAAAGACTTATTTACAGCTTGCTTGCGGGCATGGGGTTTCTGTTGGGGCTATACGTTATCAAGGCGGTTTTAAACTACGTCCTGCAATATTGGGGACATCTGGTCGGGGTGCGTATTCAGGCGGATATGAGAAGCCGTCTTTTCAATCACCTGCAAAGATTGCCTTTTTCCTATTTCGACGAGAACAAAACGGGCGTTATCATGAGCAGAATGACAAACGACCTGTTTGAAATTTCAGAGCTTGCCCACCACGGTCCCGAGGACGTGTTTCTTTCCTTCGTGACGCTTATCGGCGCGTTCGTAATGCTGGCGTTCATAAACGTGTATTTGGTTTTAATCGTATTTGCGTTTGTTCCGCCGATAGTGATTTGCGCGGTAATTCTCCGCAGACGCATGTTGAGGGTTTTCGGCGAAGTGCGCGTCGCGCAGGCGGAAATAAACGCCGACATAGAAAGCGCCGTTTCGGGCATGAGGGTGTCGCGCGCGTACGCGGCTCAACCGCACGAAAGCGAAAAATTCGAAGAAGGCAACCGCAGATTCGTTAAAGCTAAAAGCCGTCAGTACAAGGTTATGGGGCAGTTCCAGTCCTCCATGAATTTTTTCATGGACTTCCTGTATTTTGCCGTTTTGCTTGCGGGCGGACTGTTTTTCTACTACGACTTGATAGACGCGGGCGAGTTTACCGCTTTCGTGCTGTATATTACCACGCTTATAACGCCCGTGCGGACATTGGTAAATATATTCGAACAGATTCAGGAAGGAATGACGGGCTTCAAACGGTATTGCGAAATTATGGATATACCGGAAGAAGCCGAGGCGGAAAACGCGGTAATTCCCGAAAATATAAAGGGCGAAATAGTTTTCCGCGACGTGTCGTTTTCGTACGGCGGCGAGGACGGTCAAAAGGTAATAAGCGGTTTTTCCGTAAAAATACCCGCGGGTAAAACGGTCGCGCTTGTAGGACCGTCAGGCGGCGGCAAGACCACGCTGTGCCACCTTATACCGCGTTTTTACGAGGTTGAAAAAGGCGAAATAACTTTGGACGGACTTCCTGTAAATTCGCTGGACAGGGCGGCTTTGCGCAGGAACATAGGCATAGTTCAGCAGGACGTATTTTTATTCAACGGAACCATACGCGAAAATATCGCTTACGGCAATTTCGACGCAACCGAAGAAGAAATTGCGGAGGCGGCTAAAAAGGCAAACATACACGACTATATAGTTTCTCTGCCGCAGGGCTACGATACCTGCGTCGGGGAGCGCGGCATAAAGCTGTCGGGCGGGCAGAAACAGCGCGTTTCCATTGCAAGGGCGTTTTTGAAAAATCCGCCGGTGCTTATTCTGGACGAAGCGACTTCCGCTTTGGATAACGCTACGGAAATGCTGATACAGCAGGCGCTGTACAAGCTTTCCGAGGGGAGAACCACATTGGTTGTCGCACACAGGCTTTCGACCGTAAAAAATGCCGACGAGATAATCGTTTTGACCAAAGACGGCATAGAGGAGCGGGGCACGCACGAGCAGCTTATGTCCGCAAACGGCTTGTATAGACAACTGTATGAATATCAGTTCAAAAATTTATAAGGTGATTTATGGTATACTTTGTTGCGACGCCGATAGGCAATTTAAAAGATATTTCTTTGCGCGCGCTCGAAACACTGAAAGAAGCGGACGTCATTTTCTGCGAGGATACGCGCCATACGTTAAAGCTTTTAAACGCATACGAAATAAAAAAGCCGCTTAAATCCTGTCATAAATTCAACGAAAGGGAGGCGGCGGGTAAAATTATCGCGGCGGCGCGTGAAGGTAAAAAAGTCGCCGTCGTTTCGGACGCGGGCATGCCCGTAATATCCGACCCGGGCAACATAGTCTGCGCCGAACTGAAAAGGGCGGGGGCGGACTATACCGTAATTCCCGGGGCAAACGCCTTTTTGTCCGCGCTGGTGCTTTCCGCGCTTCCGGCGGAAAGGTTTGCCTTTATAGGCTTTCTTCCAGATAAGGCAGGGGAGAAAAAAGCGCTTTTGGAAAAGTATGAAAATCTTGACATGACGCTATGCTTCCACATAGCCCCGCAGGACTTAGACCGCGACATATCCGCCATGTATTCGGTATTCGGCGACAGAAACGCATGCGCCGTAAGGGAAATAACCAAGCTTCACGAGCAGGCTGTGCCGTTCAATTTGCGTGACGGTTTGCAGGGCGAAAAGCGCGGCGAGTACGTGGTTTTGGTAGAGGGCGCTCCGCATGAAGGGAACGCGCTGAATTCGCTTACGGAAAAAGAACATATCCTGCACTATATGCACGGCGGAATGGACAAAAAAGATGCAATTAAGCAGGTCGCAAAGGACAGGAACGTTCCCAAATCCGAAATCTATAAAATAGCGCTCGAACTGTGATAAGCAAATGCAAATGCGGCGCGCGGACAGAAAG
>CAJTRW010000024.1:10285-12866 GCA_910578765.1 uncultured Christensenella sp. | reverse complement strand
CCCCCCCCCCCCCCCCCCCGCCGCTGTTTTTTTACAGTTTAATTTTCCGTTAAAGTAAAAATAGCCTTCTTTTTTTCTTCGGGAAGTCTTCGGTAACGCCTTAACAGCTCGCGTTCGTGTTCGCTTACTATTTCCGCGTCGTCGTTGCTTGCAAAAAACTGCGCCAGCGTTATTCCGAACGCATTGCAAATCATTTCCAGAATTTCGATTTTAGGCGGGGTCTGCCTTACGTATATCGCGGCAAGGGTAGAGTGCGTAAGCATAGCTTCCTCTGCAAGGCGGTATTTAGTCCACCCGCGCTCTTTTCTCAGTTCCTCTATTCTTTCTATAATATTCATACGTATAGTTTATTACACATTTACGTTATAATTATTACGTAAAAACCTTGACAAATATTACGTAAATACGTTATAATCTTTTACACAAAAATATATTATAAGGAGAATACTTATGAAAAAACTTTTATCAACCCTTATTGCCGCGGTTGCCGCGTTAACAGTTTGCATTGCTTTATCGGCATGCAATAAAACGGTGGACTATTCGGTCGCGGGCAAAACCTACAAATGTGTGGATTGTGAATACACGCTTTCGGACGACGCGCCCGAAGCTTTGAAAAACGCCTTGGACAGCGTTACGTCCTCGATAAGCGCTGTAATTAAAAACAATACTTATTCGTTTGATAACCGCGGCAAATGTAAAATGGTTGCTATGGGGCAAAGCGTGGAAATGAGTTACACTCAGGAGGGCAAAAAGATTACGATAGCGGGCGGCAACGGCACGGACGGAATGGTTTGTATTCTTTCCGAAGATGAAAGCGAGTTTACGTATTCGGCGGAATTAACCGAACAAATGAAGCAAATGATGTCCGCCATGGCAGATTACATAACGGGTATAACGTACACTTTCAAATTAAAGGTTTAAACCAAAACGTTAAGCGGCGCGGGGCTTTATGCCCCGCGCCGCATTTGCATTTTAACCGTAATTTATCTGCCCTCTACATATCGGCAGTTTTTGTTTTTGGGTTTTTTGAAGTAAAACACAAGAGTAACCGATAAACCGGTCAAAAATATTCCCGCGATGAAACTGTCCGCGCCAAAGATAACGAACACCGCAAACAGAATAAAGAACATTACCGATAAACCGAGCAGATTTTTTTTATACATAAGCTAATAAACGACCTTTTCTATTACGCCGCCGCCTATACACTGCCGTCCGCTGTAAAATACCGCATACTGACCTTCGGTTACGGCGCGCTGGCTTTCGTCGAATTCGACTCGCGCGGTATCTCCTTTAAGCTTGACGGACACGCTTTGCTCGCTTTGACGGTAGCGGAACTTTGCGGTGCATTTAAAGCTTGTCGCAGGCATATGTCCTATCCAATTCAATCCGCTTACAATGCAGGCTTCGGAATAAAGCGGACTTTCGTCACCGTGCGACACGTAAAGAATATTATTTTGCAAATCTTTTCTTACGACGAACCACCTGCCGTCCTCGCCGCGTCTGCCGCCGAGGTCAAGCCCCCTGCGCTGACCTATGGTATAATACATAAGCCCTATATGCTCGCCGACGGTTTCGCCGTCCGCCGTCACTATTTTCCCGGGCTGCGCGGGCAGATAGCCTTGCAAAAACTTTCTGAAATTGCGTTCTCCGATAAAGCATATACCCGTGGAATCCTTCTTCCCCGCCGTGGCAAGTCCGTTTTGCACGGCTATTTTTCTCACTTCCGGTTTGGGTATTTCCGCCAAAGGGAACAGTACGTTTTCAAGCTGGCTTTCGCGTACCTGGTTTAAAAAATAAGTCTGGTCCTTGCCCGCGTCCGCGGCTTTAAGCAAAAGGTGTCTGCCGTCCGAGGTGTGTTCTATTCCGCAATAGTGCCCCGTCGCCACAAAGTCCGCGCCCATACTTAAAGCGTAGTCGCGGAAGGGACCGAACTTTATTTCGCGGTTGCATAAAACGTCGGGGTTGGGCGTCCTGCCCGCTTTGTATTCAGCAAGGAAATACGAAAAAACTCTTTCGGTGTATTGCTTTGCAAAATTGACGCTGTAATACGGGATATCCAGCAAAGCGCAAACCCTCTGCACGTCGGCAAAGTCGGCGTCGGCGGAGCATGCCCCGCGCGAGTCCGTTTCTTCCCAGTTAAGCATATAAAGCCCTATTACGTTGTAGCCCTGTTGTTTTAAAAGATATGCCGCGACGGAAGAATCGACTCCGCCGCTCATACCTACCACTGCGGTCTTTTTCATAAAATTATTATAACATGACCGCATATAAATTTGCAATTAATTTGTTTTATGCTATAATACCGTTATGGATTTACCTCAGGACGATAATATTCTTATCTCGGTTATAAATACCAAGCTTCGTAATAATTACGTCGATTTGGACGATTTGTGCCTTGCCGAAGGATATGATTACGGCAAGCTTTGCTCACGTATGACCTCTCTCGGCTATTGCTATGACGAAAAAGAGAACGCGTTTAAAAAATCGGATATTCCGCATCCGTAGTCTAATTGGATAAAACAAGGGCCTCCGACGCCCTCGTTCCGAGTTCGAGCCTCGGCGGATGCACCATAAAAAGCGG
>CAJTRW010000024.1:0-10275 GCA_910578765.1 uncultured Christensenella sp. | reverse complement strand
CCGCTTTTTATATGGAAAAAAACGACGGCTTTTTCTGTACGGTTATTGCAATTTCGTAAACGGTGTGTTATAATATGCAAGGTCCGTGCAAAACAGAAAACGGACGAAAACAAAGGAGAGGATTTTTACAGATGAAAATGATTTACGGCGTAAAAGACAGACCGCCTGTCGGCAGATTGATTCTGTTTGCGTTGCAGCAGCTTCTCGCCATACTTGCGGCGACAATCGCCGTGCCCATGGTCGTGGGCAACGGCATGTCCCCCTCGGCGGCGCTTTTCGGCGCGGGCGTGGGAACGATAGTTTACCTGCTGTTTACAAAATTCAAAAGCCCCGTCTTTTTGGGAAGCTCTTTCGCTTTCCTCGGGAGTATGGCGGCGGCATTCGCGGGCGGCGTTTCGGCTTCGCTCGGATATTTGGGATTATTGCTGGGCGCGCTTTTTGCGGGGCTTATCTACGTTATAATAGCGGTTGTCGTTAAATTTGCGGGCGTTAAGTGGATTGATAAAATCATGCCCGCGGTGGTCATAGGCCCCACGGTCGCCATTATCGGGCTTTCGCTTGCGGGCAACGCCATAGGCGATTTAATGAAAGGCAACGTCTCCGTAGAGGTGACCGAGTACTTTATCGAAATGGTGGAGGGCGTTCCTACGATTGCGGAAAAGACAGCGACGCAAATGCTTTGCTCGCCGTACATCGCTTTGCTTTGCGGGCTTACCACACTGATAGTTACGGTGGTCTGCTCCGTCTACGGCAAAAAGCTCATGAAGATGATTCCCTTCATAATAGGCATACTTGCCGGATATGTGCTTGCGGCGGCTTTCACCGGAATAGGCTACGCGGCTAAGTGCGACGCATTGAAGGTAATAGATTTTTCCCAGTTTAAACACATGCAGTGGTATCCCGATTTTGCTTTCCTTAAGGCGTTCAAAGGCGGATACAGCGCGGGCGACGCCGGTTCCGTCGGCGCATATATCGGCACGATTGCAGTCGCGTATATACCCGTTGCGTTTGTTGTTTTTGCCGAGCATATCGCAGACCATAAAAATATTTCTTCCATAATAGAGTCGGACCTTTTGAAAGACCCCGGGCTTTCGCGCACGCTTCTCGGTGACGGAATAGGTTCTGTCGCGGGCGCGTTTTTCGGCGGCTGCCCCAACACCACTTACGGCGAGTCCGTCGGTTGCGTGGCGATATCGGGCAATGCTTCGGTTATAACAATTCTCGTTACGGCGGGGCTTGCTATCGTAAGCTCGTTCATAGCGCCGTTCGTAACGTTTCTGGCGACTATACCTTCCTGCGTAATGGGCGGCGTATGTATTGCACTTTACGGATTTATAGCGGTGTCGGGTCTTAAAATGATTCAGCCCGTCGACCTCGGTGAAAATAAAAATCTTTTCGTAGTGTCGGTAATTTTAATCGCGGGTGTGGGCGGTATGTGCATAAATATCGGTTCCGTCACCGTAACCGAGGTTGCGTGCGCGCTTATCCTCGGCATAATAGTAAACTTGATAGTTAATATCACCGGCAGAAAAAAGAATAAGGACAAGCAGCTTGACATTGACGACTTACAGGCGCAGAACGCCGTAGAAAATAAGGAGAGCGACAATGAAAAATTATAAAAACGTGTTCGTATTCGACCACCCCTTAATTAAACACAAAGTAGCGATACTGCGCGACAAAAAAACGGGCATGAAGGAGTTCCGCGAGCTTGTCGAGGAAATTACAACCATAATGACGTACGAAAGCATGCGCGACGTACGGCTTGTGCCCGTCACTGTTGAAACCCCGCTCGAAGTCACTACGCAGTATAAAGTCCCCGAAGAAAGCATTGCAATAGTTCCTATTCTGCGCGCGGGTTTGGGCATGGTCAACGGAGTGCATAAGGTGTTTCCTACGGCACGCGTCGGGCATATCGGCATGTACCGTGACGAGCAGACTATGGAACCGCAGGAGTATTATTGCAAATTGCCCGACGGTATTGAAAACAAGACGGTTTTTCTTGTCGACCCCATGCTGGCGACGGGCGGGTCTGCGTGCGACGCGCTTGACGCGTTGAAAAAGCGCGGCTGTAAAAGAATAAAATTCATGGCGATAATCGCCGCGCCCGAAGGGGTACAGCGCGTTGCGGAAGCTCATCCCGACGTAACCGTTTACATTTCCACGCTTGACAGGGCGCTTAATGAAAACTGTTATATTCTGCCCGGGCTCGGCGACGCGGGCGACAGGCTTTTCGGCACAAAGTAATTTAATAACCGAATTTACAAAAGCTTTCCCTTTGCGGGGGAAGCTTTTTGTTTTAATGCACGGCGAAGCGAAAATCCGACCGTCATCGGCGAAGCAATAAATCCGACCGTCATCCTGAGCGGAGCGAAGGATCTGAAACAGATTCTTCACTGCGTTCAGAATGACACAGGGGCGACATTCGGAATGACAGGGGCGGCGTTCGGAATGGCAGGGGGCAAAATTCTAAATGACAGGGGCGCAAGGCGGAATGGCAAGGGGGCGAAATGTACAATTAATAACAACAAAAATATACAATCCGTATATACAAAACTTAATAAAAAGCAATAAATAAGGGGAAAAAGCCTGTAATTTGTCGACATAAATGTACAATTTTATACAAAAATATACAAAAAGCAACAATTTTGTACAAAAAACGCCCCACAAAAAGTAATATAAAAAATTCCCCCGCATGTGTTAACGTATACGCATAACACTTACGGAGGATAAAATTATGTATATCAAAAAGACGGCGGAACAGGTCTTACTTGACCTGATAACCACACTCACGCAAAATTTGGAAGAAATAGGTTCCCAGCAGAGGCAGACGCCCTTTGCCCTCGGCGAGGTCTACGCCTATACCGAGTGTCTTGAAATTATTCAAATGTGGAAAAAAGCCAAATTTTACGGTCTGGATTACGATTTGGAAAAAAGGTATAAAATAGGTTAACGTTTATCCACGGCAAAATCACTTCTGCCCGAAACGGCTTTAATTGATTTTCTGCGGTGAGAGTGCAAAACAATCCTGTGCTGTCCGTCAAAGTACACTTCTACAAATTTTGTATAGGGCGGGCAGGGTATTTCGTCCAAAGTAAAGCTTGCATCGAAGCGGCGCACGGTTTCAAACAAAGTTTGCAAGCCGTAACCGTTACCGCCGGTTTCCTTTCTTGTAGTTATGCGCGCAATGCCCATGTTGGCAAGTACTTTGGTGTGGAACGGCTCGCCGTTGTCGTATACCCGTACGAAAGGCGCGTTACCCTCGGCGCCGCCTATAACAATTTTGACCTTGCCGCCGTCGCTTATTGTCGCGGCGGATTTAATCGCGTTATCGCCCAAATAGGAAATAAGCACGTTCATCGAAGTCCTGTCAAGACTTTCGTCTGCAAACCATTCCCTTATGTCGCTTAACAGCTCGACGGAGAAGTCGACTGCGGCGTTCTCGCATTGAAGGGTTAAATCGTACAAAATAGCGTCTATCATGGCGACGTGCGTCTGCGGGAAGGTCAAAGCGGTTTGCTTCAACAAATCCAAGTCGTCGCCGCGCTCGGCACTGTAACGGCAGACCGTTTGCAACAGCTCGGCAGATTCTTCGTCGTTACTCTTTTTCAGGTTTTGCACAACAGCAGTTTCCAACGCGGGCAAAATTTTATTGTCGCGGTGAATAATTTTGCCCATAATTTCATTTTGCCTCTCCAATACGTAAACCCGTTTGCCGTATGCCTCAATAGATTTTTCAACCAATACGCGCTCTATAATGGCTTGTTGCCGTATATAGCTGTCAATACTGTTTTTGCGGTAAAGGAATAAAATCGAAATGCCGAAAAATGCAATAGCGAACTCGCCCAATTCAAAAACAGGATTGGAAACGAAATCTGTGTTTACAAGTATACCTGTAAATATGCATAAAATATTTGCAATATTTAAAAGAAACGAATATATGCTTTTCTCATTGAAATTTATGTTGTGTTTAAATTTTTTAAATCTGAAAAGAAAATACAGCATTGAAAATTGAACAACACCTAAAACAATATGGGCAAGCAAATTTCTTAATGTTAAATTTTCGATAAAGAAAAGCATCGCGTTAATAGGCAAAATTATAAGATATGCAGGTGCCCTGAGATACATCGCCATTCCCAAAGCCATCAAGCCGGCAGATATTATGCAGTAAAAGTTATGCCTAAAACGGATAAGCAAATACATGATGGTCATTATAAACAGACATAAAGCATTAAATACAAAATACGAGTCGTTTATAACATACAAAATAACAGAGAATAGTATAAAAATCGGTACGCTAAAAATATCCCACCAATAAAGGCGGCTTTTCAATAACTTGCTGTAAGCATAAACGGCGCACGCAAAAATCACCGTGTATTTTGTAATAAAAAAGACAAATTCTTGCATAACTTTCTTAAAATTCGTTAAAATCAGACAAAATTTTACAAAACAATTAAAAATCCGCACGCGCAATTCCTGCATAATTTACTCAGAAATTACGAAGGAGGGCGAGTGCATAGGGATGGTTAGATGGTTAAGAAGTTTTTATGCTTGGTCTAAGCTTATTTTAGCGATATATTAATGAGGTTAAATATATCGGTATAAAAACTGTTATTTTTTAAAATTGAACTTCTAATGTGAGAGACGGGTTGCTTAGCGGCAATCCGTTTTTCAGTTCCGCTAATCGTAGTCCTTAATCTTTTGCGCGTAGTAGTAAATAAATTCGTTTACTGTCGGCACGCCCTTGTCGGAGTGAACGTGCGCCGTATACATTCGGGCAAGCTCCTCGGGATCGCCGCCGTTCCAAGCGCGGTTGATTGCGTTTTGCATAGCGCGGACAACGCCTTGCTCGCCTTTGCGCAACAGCTTGCCGACGTGTTGGGCAAACAGTCCGTCGCAACCGTTGTATGCCATAATAATCGCTTCGGTAAGATAGTCGTATCCGACGGATTTATGGTTGACGCCTAAAATGTTCAGCTCGTAATGAACGCGACGGCGCACCGTATTATCGTCCGTCGCGGCAGGCGCGGGCGTTACCGTACCCTGCGGAGCGGCTTCGTACTTTTCGTTTAAAAGGAAAGGCCGTACGTTTGAAAGAAGGTCGGCAACCTTTTTCGGCGAATAGTCGCCCTCGCACTTGGTCATTATGTAATCGCAACCCAATGCGCGCGCCGCCCTGTGGGTTATGCGGCTTATATTGTTTGTGGTTACAACTACGAATATGTGCCCGAAATTTTCCGCGCGTAGCTTTTTTAGAAAATCCAATCCGTCGCCACCGCCGCGTTTCAGTTCTAAATCCAGAATAACCGCATGCGGCTTTAAAGTTTTTATCTGACGGAGCGCTTCTTCCGAATTGTCGGTATAGCCCGTCACTTTAAACTCTTTACTGCCGCCGAAGTGCCTTATAAGGGCGTTGCGGTCGTTTTCGTCATCTTCTATAACAAACAAGTCAAGCATAGCAGCCTTCTATCTGTGCAATTTTACATTTTTTGTCATTATATTACAAATATCGACATTAATCAACAAATTTCCGCATGGTTTTGGAAATAGACGCGCCCGCAAGCCGCTTTATTTGCTTAATTGTGTTTCATTTAGGGTTTTTGGCGTTAGGTTCTTTACTGAGTTCAGAATGACAGGGCATAACGTCATCCCGAGCAGGGGATAACGTCATCCCGAGCAACGCGAAGGATCTGACAGCTTTCCCCCTTGGGAGAAAAACGCGCATTAAATTTTTCAAAACACTTTACACTGCAAATGTTTTGTGCTAAATTTAAATTATCAATTTTCGGGAGCGGTTTATATGGCTGAAATTTTCAAAAATATTTCCAAAATCGAGTATGAGGGGGCGGACAGCAAAAATCCGCTTGCGTTCAAATTTTACGACGCGGACAAAATCGTATTCGGCAAAAAAATGAGCGAGCATCTTCCTTTTGCCATGGCGTGGTGGCATAACCTTTGCGCCGAGGGCGGCGATATGTTCGGCAGAGGCACGGCGGACAAATCGTTCGGGGCGAAAGTCGGCACGACGGAACATGCAAAAGCAAAGGTTGACGCCGGGTTCGAGTTTATGCAAAAGCTCGGCATAAAGTACTTTTGCTTCCACGACGTGGATTTAATTCCCGAAGCGGACGACATAAAGGAAACCAATAACCGCCTTGACGAAATATCGGATTATATTCTTTCCAAAATGCAGGGCACGGACATAAAGTGCCTTTGGGGAACGGCGAACATGTTTTCAAATCCCCGCTATATGAACGGCGCGGGTTCGACAAACAGCGCGGACGTATATTGCTTTGCCGCCGCGCAAATCAAGAAGGCTTTGGATATTACCGTCAAGCTCGGCGGGCGCGGTTACGTGTTTTGGGGCGGCAGGGAAGGCTATGAAACGCTTCTCAATACCGACGTGAAATTCGAACAGGAAAATATAGCGCGCCTTATGCGTATGGCGGTGGATTACGGCAGAAGCATAGGCTTTAAGGGAGATTTTTATATCGAACCCAAACCGAAAGAACCTATGAAGCACCAGTATGACTTCGACGCGGCGACGGCTATCGGCTTTTTGCGGCAGTACGGTCTTGACAAAGATTTCAAAATGAATATAGAAGCTAACCACGCCACGCTTGCGGGGCACACGTTCGAGCACGAGCTTCGCATTTCCGCAATAAACGGTATGCTCGGCAGTATAGACGCAAATCAGGGCGATTGTCTTCTCGGTTGGGACACGGACGAATTTCCGTTTGACGCGTATTCCGCGACAATGTGTATGTACGAGGTGTTGAAGGCGGGCGGACTTACGGGCGGCTTCAACTTCGACGCGAAAACCCGCAGACCGAGTAACGCCTACGAAGATATGTTCGAGGCGTACATTCTCGGTATGGACACGTTCGCATTGGGGCTTATCAAGGCGGCGGCATTAATCGGGGACGGAAGGATAGACGAATTCAAAAAACAAAGATATTCGTCGTTTTCAAGCGGCATAGGCGCAAAGATATTGAGCGGCAAAACGGACTTGAAAGAGCTGTCGGCATATGCGGAAAAACTCGGCAAACCCGAAGGCCCTTCAAGCGGCAAACAGGAATATTTGGAAAGCGTAGTCAACCAAGTGCTTTTCGGTAAATAAATGAATACGTATATCGGCATAGATTTGGGGACGTCCTCGGCTAAATTTCTGCTTGTCGACGAAAGCGGGAATATACTTTCTTCGCATACGGAGCAGTATGCGGTGCGTTATCCGCAAAGCGGTTGGAGCGAGCAAGACCCGCGCGACTGGTTCGCCGCGGCGGACAGGGGTATGCCTCTGCTGTTAAAGGGATTTAACGGAAAAGACGTACGCGGTATTTCCTTCGGCGGACAGATGCACGGGCTTGTCGTTCTGGATAAAAACGACAACGTTATACGTCCGTGCATTTTATGGAACGACGGCAGGACGGAAAAACAGACGGCATATTTAAACGAAGCGGTAGGCAAGGACAAGCTGTCCGCCTATACGGCGAATATCGCGTTTGCGGGATTCACCGCGCCGAAGCTGTTGTGGCTGAAAGAAAACGAGCCCGACAATTTTAACGCTATCGCAAAAATAATGTTGCCCAAAGATTATTTATGTTATTTGTTCACGGGCGAACACGCGACGGACTATTCGGACGCGGCGGGCACACTGCTTCTGGACGTTGAAAACATGCGTTGGAGCGGGGATATGCTGCGTTTATGCGGTATAAACAAAAGCGTTTTGCCGCGGCTTTGCAAATCATATGAAAAGGTCGGGGCGCTGAACGGAAATCTCGCCCGACGCTGGGGCTTGGGCGACGGAGTAACCGTTGCGGCGGGCGCGGGCGACAACGCTGCCGCCGCCGTGGGTACGGGCACGGTGTCCGAAGACGCGTGCAGTATATCGCTGGGAACAAGCGGAACGGTGTTCATCGCGCGCGATAAATTTGCGACCGACGGACAGAACGCGCTTCACTCTTTCTGTCATGCAAACGGGAAGTGGCATTTGATGGGTTGCATACTTTCGGCGGCTTCGTGCAACGGTTGGTGGATGAACGTTTTGGGCGCGGAGGATTTTACCGCGGAACAGAGCGGGCCGTCCTCGGGCGGGGTTTATTTTATGCCCTATCTCATGGGGGAAAGAAGTCCGCATAACGACGTGAACGCAAAAGGCGCTTTTATAGGTTTGCGCCCCGATACGACGCGGGGGCAGATGACGCGCGCCGTGCTCGAGGGGGTGGCGTTCGCGTTGCGCGACTGCGTGGAAGCGGCAAAAAGAAGCGGCGCAAAGATAAGTTCCGCCCGTATCTGCGGCGGCGGCGCGAAAAGCGTTATTTGGCGGCAGATTATTGCCGACGTGCTGAATATACCCGTCGAAATTCCCGCAACCGTGGAAGGACCCGCATACGGCGCGGCTATGCTTGCAATGGTTGCCTGCGGAGTTTTCGGAAGCGTTGAGGAGGCGGCGGAAAAGCTTGTCCGCGTTGCCGGAACGGTTTCTCCCTCGCCGCAGTCCGTTCGGGATTATGATACAAAATATACCGTTTACACGCGGCTGTATCCGGCGCTCAAAGGCGTTTTCGCCGATATGTGATTTAAACGGTTTTTGCGGGCAGTATTTCGGACGGCGGCTTTTGTCGTCCGTTTGCTTTATATAAAGCGCCCGTACTTTTTCGTTTTTCAAATTGTTGCAAAAAATTTGCGCAAGTGGTAAAATATCCGTCGTAAAACATCAGATAAGGAAAAATATCATGAAATACGTCAATCCCGTAATACACGCCGATTATTCCGACCCAGACGTCATACGCGTCGGCGACGATTTTTATATGGTTGCTTCAAGCTTTAACCACGTTCCCGGCGTGCCCGTTCTGCACTCTAAAAATCTTGTGGAGTGGCGCATTATAAATTACGTGCTTCCCAAGCTTCCGTTCGAGCGGTTTAATTCCGTACAGCACGGCTGCGGCGCCTGGGCGCCGTCCATAAGATACCGCAACGGAAAATTTTACTGCCTTATACCCTTCCCCGACGAAGGAATTTACGTTTCCGAAACGGACGATATTTACGGCAAGTGGTCGCCGTTGCGCGCGCTTGTCGTGGGCGAGGGGCTGGAAGATCCCTGCCCCATATGGGCGGACGGAAAGTGTTACGTGGTGTTCGCATTCGCAAAAAGCCGCGCGGGCATAAATTCACAGCTTGCTATTTTCGAAACGGACGAGGAGCTGACGCGCGCGGACAACCAGTATACGGTTTTTTACGACGGGCACGATATTTCACCCAAAATAGAAGGTCCCAAATTTTATAAACGCGGCAAATACTTTTATATACTTGCGCCTGCGGGCGGGGTAAAAACGGGCTGGCAGGTCGCGCTGAGGTCTACGGACATTTACGGTCCTTACGAAACGAAAATTATTCTTACGCAGGGCGACACGGAAATAAACGGCCCTCATCAGGGCGCGCTTGTGGACCTTGACGACGACGGGGAAAGATGGGCTTTTCTGCATTTTCAGGATAAGGGCGCATACGGCAGGGTCGTACATTTGCAGCCCGCCGTCTGGCGCGACGGCTGGATTTATTGCGGAGACGTAGGCGACGACAATCTTCCCGGCAGTCCCGTGGCGGAGGGGGAATATCCCGTGGATATCCAGACGGGTTACGCTTTGGAGCCTTCGGACGAATTCGACGGGGAAAAGCTTTCTCTCATGTGGCAGACGCCCGCCAATCCGCTGTCGTCGTGGTATTCGTTTAAAAACGGTCTTAAATTAAACTGCGTATATTACGGGAAGAACGCCCTTTCGGATATGCCGCAGTTATTTATGCAGAAGATACCCTATGCCAATTTTTCGGTAAAGGCGAAGTGCAGGCTTAACCTTGTCAACGACGGCGACGAAGCCGGCTTCGTGATATTCGGCAGGGAATACGCTTATATATGCGTCGTCAGGCGCGACGGACGCAACTATCTGGAAATACGAAAAGGCGCCGTCGGCGGTGAAACCGACGAAACGCTGTGCCAAAGCCAGCCCTACGACGATAAATTCGTCACCTTCCAGACTTCGGCAAAATACGAGGACAGGAATAAGCTTTCGTTCAAATTCACATTCGGAGGAAGCGCTTTCACCCATAAGTTCTATGCGCGGGCGGGCGTCTGGACGGGCGCGAAGATGGGCATATATGCTAGAGCAAATTGCGAAAGCGAAGGCAGCGCGACTTTCAAATTCTTCCGCGTGGTATGTACGGACAACAGGGTTTCCAAAAATTGATATGCGTTTGATTAAGTCGGCGCGGACGGGAATTACC
>CAJTRW010000023.1:17646-30820 GCA_910578765.1 uncultured Christensenella sp. | reverse complement strand
GTTTAAAAGTTTCGGATATTTTTGACAGTTTTTACTTTATCGGTATAGGCGGGGTCAGCATGAGCGGCCTGGCAAAATACTTTCTGTCACTCGGTAAAAAAGTGGCGGGTAGCGATATTGCCGCAAACGAATATACTGCCGAGCTTGAAAATCTCGGCGTTGAAATAAATTACGGAGACAATACGGAAAATATCAGTGAATACGGATTGATAGTTTATACCGACGCCATTAGGGATAACGACGTAAGACTAATGGAAGCAAGGCGGCTCGATAAGCCCATAATGGCGCGCGGCACGTTGCTGCATGAAGTTGGGAGAGAGTTTAAAAAAGTAATAGCGGTGTCCGGCTGTCACGGCAAAACTACTTGTGCCGCCATGTTGGCGCATATATTTTCCGCCGCAGGTAAAAAATTCGCTTCTCATATAGGCGGGAAAGACGCAACGCTGTCAAATTTCTATATTTGCGGCAGAGATTTTTTTATTACGGAAGCCTGCGAATACAAAAAAAATTTTCTCCGGTTAAAGCCTGATATTGCGGTCATACTTAACAGTGATTCCGATCATTTGGAATGCTACGGTGACGAGTCCGCTTTAAAAAAGGCTTACATGGAATTTGCTAAAAGAGCGGCGGTTACAGTTTCGCTGTATAAGGACCTTCCGTTTGATTTCGGGCGTACTTTCGGCTTTGATAAATATTCGGATTACTATGCAAAAAACATGAAACTTATAAACGGCGCTTATTCGTTCGAGCTTTACGAGGATGCAAAGGAGGAAGCTTTTATAAGCCTTGCCGTTTACGGCAGGCATAACGTTTTAAACGCGTTGGCGGCTGCGGCTACTGCAAGATGCGCCGGTATTCCTTTCAAATTTATTAAGGAGGGGCTTGCGTCTTTTTCGGGCGTGGAGAGAAGATTTGAAAATATCGGCGAAGTAAACGGTGCGCGTTGCGTGGCGGACTATGCTCATCACCCCAATGAAATAAGGGCGACCGTCCGCACTGCGCAGAAGCTTACGGACGGCAGGCTTTTCGTTGTGTTTCAACCGCACACCTATTCGCGGACTAAAAATTTATTCGATTCGTTTGTTAAGGCGCTTTCGCCTTTGAATAATCTGCTTATTTACAGGACGTACGCGGCACGGGAATATTTCGATGACGCGGGCAGTGCGCTTACTTTATCGCAAAGCGTTAAAAAATCGCATTACGGCGACAAGCCCGAGGATATAAAAGAGTTTATAAAAAAGGCGGGGAAAGGAGACGTGATTCTCTTTCTCGGCGCGGGAGATATATATTATATAGCAAAAAAATTAATGGAAAACCCGCCGGTTGATATTTAACCGAACTTAAAATTTTCAACGCGCTTTACGGCGCGTTTTTCTTTATCACTATTATATAAAAAATTATTAATTTCTGCGTCATTTTGTTGTCATTTCGGCTTGCTTTTGGTATAATGATTACATGCCGTTTTTTAACTTCGGCATAGTGGAGAATTAAAGTGGAAAATAATAACGACAACGGTCGCAGAAAAGTTTATTTCACACAGGAATCTATTGGAATTTCAATTCTGTTTTTTTGCGGGTTGGTAACATTGATTTTGCTGACCGGCGAAACCGTGTTTTCGGGTTTGGGTAAAGCTATCTGCACTTTTATGTACGGAACGTTCGGATACGGGTCATATCTCGTTATGTCGGTTATCGCGTATTTGGGGGTGTGGCTTACTTTCAATAAAAAATTGAAGATAAAGCTTAAAACCGCGCTGGTTATTACGTTGACGGTTTTTATGGTTTTCCTTCTTTTCCATGCCGTATCAAGTAGAAATTTGACCCTTGCAAATTACGGTGCTTATATCAAAGCTTGCTATGTCAACGCAGCCAAAGGCTACGCCGGTTACACTTGCGGCGGGGTTATTTCCGCAATGTTTGTTTATCCCGTCGCTAAACTTACAACATTTATCGGCGCATACGTTATATTTTCGATTCTTACCCTTTTGTGCGGCTATCTGCTTTATCTTGTTTTCAGAAAAAATCCCGTGACTATCGTTGCGGGTAAACCCCGTCACGTTTTCGACGAAAGTAAAACTATTAAATGTAAGACGGAAGCTTTTTCCTGTAAAGTAAATACGGATAAAGTTAAAACCTTGGACGAGTATTACGAGGGCGGGGAAAGTCCCGTACAGCAAAAGGCGGTAGAGGGCGTTTCGGTTCCGCAACCGGTCAGAAACGAAATATATGAAGAAGCGAACGCTTCCGATAAGTTTTCGACTGAAAATCTCGGACACAAGATATTGTTTCAAAACGGAGAATTTGCCGCAGAAAGCTACAAGAGAAATATGATTTTCAATGAAAACTCTTATTTCAACCGTCCCGTTCAAGCGGAGAACGATTATTTAAGTAATTTTTCAAGCGGTAAAAAACCCGCCGCCGAACGTGCGACTACATATTCAGAAAGTTTTCAGGAAGACGTTCTCAATCAGAACGTAACGGTTATGCCGTCAAATTACGTTTACGGTGAAAAGCCTGTAGAACGTATCGAAGATTACGAACCTACTGAGAGTGAGGTTTATTCCGTGCGTGAAAACGCTGCGGAACCTAGTGCCGATTATACGGGAAGCGAAACGGAGTATTCCGACGCTTTGCACGAGACTGCGGAAACGCCGTCTGTCGAGCCCGTGGAAGAAAAAAGCGAAAATTTTTATGAAGCTTTAAATACAAGGGCGTCCGAACAGATTACGCCGGAAGTCGCGCCTCAGCCCGAAATAAACATTTCTGCGGAACGCCATACGGAAGAAGAAAGCCGTTCCGTACTCGATTATTTCAGACAGCCTGAAAGCGACGAACCGGACGAAGAAGAGGTTCAAAGCAGTGACAGTCCGATAAATATGTATAATTTGTTCGGGCCTTCGGGTATGGTGCAGGACAAAAATACAATCGAACCCGACGTTACGCGTCTCGGCGCGGGAAGGGCTTTGCGCAGTAATGCAGATCTGTTTGATTATGACGACGATGATGACGATGAAACCGTTGTGCAAAACGAACAACCTATGGAAACTGCTTCGAGGGTCAGGTTGCCGGAGGAGCGCAAGCCCGAAACGGTAACCGCCAAGCCCGCTGTTCAGGCGACAAAGACCGAGCCTGTCGTTCAGGAAGAAAAACCGAAGCACGTTTGGAAAAAATACGTGCATCCCACTTTGGATTTGCTTGACGATTATCCCGAGCATAACAATGTAAATACGGGAGAAATAGAGGATAATAAGCGTACAATAGTCGACACGCTTGCAAGATTCAAAATCGCAAGCGAAGTTTCCAATGTTACAATCGGTCCCGCAATTACCCGCTACGATGTAATTATCGAAGACAAAACCAAGATAAAGCAGTCGCTTAATTACAGGGAAGCCGTGGCTATGGCTCTTATGAAAGAGAATGTAACGGCGTATTTGAATTATTCCAAAGGCGCTCTTTCGATAGAGGTACCCAACAATGTTAGAACGGTTGTCGGTCTCAAATCAATGCTTACCAGTCAGAAGTTTATTAACAGTAAGACAAATTCAATTACTTTTGCATTGGGTAAAAGCGTCGAGGGCGAGGTTATGTGCCCCGATATTACCAAAATGCCGCATTTGCTTGTTGCCGGTACTACGGGCAGCGGTAAAAGTATCTGTCTCAGTGCGCTTATCGTAAGCCTTTTGTATAAATACGGACCCGAGGAACTGAGGTTTATTCTTGTCGACCCCAAACAGGTAGAGTTTATTTCATACGATAAGCTTCCTCATTTGATGATTAACGAAATCATTTATGAGGTGGACAAAGCCGTTAAGGCGCTCAACTGGGCAATTAAGGAGATGGAGCGCAGATACGGTCTTTTCAAAGAAATGACCGAACAGGGAAGGGCAACGAAAAACCTTGACGAGTATAACAGCCATTTGCCCGAGGGTGAAGAAAAACTTCCTAAAATTGTTATTATATTAGACGAGTTCGGCGATTTGATGTTGCAGGCAAAGAAGGATATAGAGGGCAGAATTATAAAGCTTGTCCAGAAGGCGCGCGCATGCGGTATACATCTTATACTTGCAACGCAGAGACCGTCCGTAGACTGTATTACGGGATTGATAAAATCCAACCTGCCTACAAGAATCGGCTTCAAAGTGAACTCGTTCGACGACGCGCGTACGATATTCGATATAGGCGGCGCGGAAAAGCTTTTGGGTAAAGGCGACTTGTATTTCCGTTCGGCGGAAAGTCCCGACCTGGCGCGAATTCAAGGTTGTTTTGTCGATACTCACGAGGTGCAGAAGGTAACGGATTTCGTTAAAGCTCACAATGAAACTTATTTCGACCAAACCGTTTCCGATTTCATCAATAAGGTGGACGAGGAGGCTTCGTCAGCATCTTCCGGCGGCGAAGACGGCTCTTCCGACCAGTCCGAAATAAAAATAGACGAGACTTATATAAAAGCTTTATATTATTGCGTATCTTCCAATCAGGCATCAGTTTCGATGATACAACGCCGTTTCCCCGTCGGATACATAAAGGCATGCAAAATTATCGACTGGATGGAAAATATGGACTATGTTACCAAGTCCGAAGGGTCTAAGCCGAGGAAAGTTTTACTCAGTAAGGAAGAATTTTCAAATATGTACGGTGACGTAGATGATTGATTATTCGCAAAAGAAATTCGGCGTTATATCTTTGGGGTGCGACAAAAACAGGGTTGACACCGAAAAGCTTTTGTATTTAATAAAATCCCGCAGCGGGATATTGACCGACGATATAAACAGCGCTAACATTTTGATAGTCAATACTTGTTCTTTTTTGAACGAATCGCGTAAGGAAGCGGTTGAAACGGTTTTGGACTGCGCAAAATATAAAAGCGGAGTATTGGAGAAAATAGCGGTAACGGGATGTCTGCCGCAAAAATATGTCGGCGAAACTTTTCCGGAACTGATTGAAGCAGATGTCTTTCTCGGTACCGAAGATTACGATAAGTTTTTCGAAGCGTTGGATAAGTCTTATCTCGGTCAGAGGGTAAATTACGTAGGAAAGGGCGAAAACCTGCTTACGGGCGGCAGAGTCGTGACGACGCCTGTCCATTATGCTTATCTGAAAATTGCGGACGGTTGTTCCAACCGTTGCACTTATTGTTTGATTCCTAAAATCCGCGGAAAATACGTAAGTTATCCAATCGGGCAGCTTGTCGAAGAGGCTGCCTCTTTGGGGGAGATTTCGGAGCTCATTTTAGTCGCGCAGGATACTACAAGATACGGCATTGATTTATACGGGCAAAAAAAATTAACAGAAATTTTGCAAAAGTTGACAGCGCTTGTCAACATTAATAGTGTAAGATTACTTTACTGTTATCCCGATATGATAGACGACGGGCTTGTTGAAGAAATTAAGAGTAATAAAAAGATAGTCAAATATCTTGATATTCCTTTGCAGCACAGTGAAGACAGAATATTGAAATTAATGAACCGCCCCGGTGGCAGAGAGAAATATTTGAGTCTTTTCGCCAAACTGAGAAAGGAAATTCCCGAAATTGCCATTCGTTCTACGTTTATAACTGGTTTTCCTTCGGAAACCGAAGAAGAATTTAACTCTTTGTGTGGTTTTTTATACGAAGCGCAATTGGATAACTGCGGATTTTTCGCATATTCGAGAGAGCCCGATACTGCGGCGTATAACTTGAAAGAGCAAGTGCCTTATCCGGTAAAGCGGCGCAGGGTTAAACGCTTGTATGCCGTCCAGCGTGAAATTTCGGAAAAAAAGCTTAAAGCTTATGTCGGCAAAAAATTGCGTGTTTTGTGCGACGGAATCGATTACGAGCGCAATTGCTTTTACGGGAGAGCTTATTTCAGCGCTCCTGAAATAGACGGAAAAATCTACTTCAATTCCGCCAATGCAGAGCAAGGCAAATATTACGAGGTGTTAATTACGAAAAACGACAGTTACGATTTGTTCGGACACACGGAGGACTATATCGCATGAACGAAGAAGATAAAAACAGCAGAATGTATAAAATAGCGGCGGGCAAGGGTGTTATGAATTTGCCGAATAAACTTACAATAAGCCGCGTAATTATGATTCCCGTTTTCGTTCTTTTTTTCTATCTCGATTTTACTGCACATTATTTTGTTGCGCTATTCGTTTTCGCTATTGCAGGTTTGACGGATTTGTTTGACGGAAAAATTGCCCGTAAATATAATCTTGTCACCAATTTGGGCAAGTTTCTCGACCCCATAGCGGATAAGGTTCTTGTATTGTCGGCATTTGTAGTGTTTGTTACTGTTCCGCAAATTTTCAATGCGAATTTGGGTAATTGGGCGATAATTGCAGCCGGTTGCGGGGTTGCCGTTATTTTGGCGCGTGAAATAATCATAAGCGGCTTCAGAATGGTTGCGGCGGGCGCAGGTATCGTTATAGCCGCCGATAATATAGGCAAATATAAAACCGTTACGCAGGATATCTGTATCGTCGTTTTGCTGGTAGGCGAGGGCGTGCAGGAGCTTACTTCTCATCTGGCGGGCAAAATAATTAACTATACGGGGCTTGTATTGTTTGCGGTTGCGGTATTGCTGACTGTAATTTCCGGCATAAATTATATAGTAAAAAACAAGTCGGTTTTGAAACAATGAATATGGTCGACGGCAAATCCTGTAAAATATGTCTTTTGATTTTAAAAAATGCAAAAGTCAATAATTTCGAGGATTATAGCAATTTAATAGATTCTTTTGCGGGTTTCGGATACTATTTCGATAAAATTTCCTATATCGCGTACGACAGTTCGGAAGAAATTTCAAGGGCGATAAAAGACGGTAAAAGCAATTATGAAAATATCGTAATTTATTGTCCGAAGGAAATGGAAGCCGCGCTGAAAGAATATATATCCAAGCTTTATTTGTCGCAGTTCAACGAAATAGGAATATTGAAAACGGCAGACAAGCATGCGTTCATGTTCTACTATAACGGCGTAAACAGATTACGCGTAGAAGACGTCAAAAATGTTCTTGATGCAAAGTACAAGCTGAAATTCGGCAGAATGTATGTACGGGCGATGGGCGCGCCTTCTAAGGCGGTGAATAAAACGCTTGAAGAAATGTCTGCGGTATGCCCCGATTTGCGTTTCAATATAAGTAAAAAATACGGCGATTGCCGTATGGAAATTTTATATTCGGTCAAGACTTCCAAAATGCTCGTAGACGAAGCGCACAGGATATTGATAAGCGGGCTTAACGACTATATTTATGCATTGGAGGATATCACCCTCGCAGAGCGTTTGGTTCAGCTTTTAAAATTAAGGAGAATGAAAATAAGCGTAGCTGAGTCTTTTACCGGCGGTGGCGTCGGCAAAGCTTTGGTTGAGGTTTCTGGTGTAAGCGAAGTTTATAACGAAGGTTTGAACACATATTCAAACGAGGCAAAAATGCGTAGGCTCGGCGTAAGAAATTTGACCTTGAAACAATACGGCGCCGTATCGGAGCAAACGGCTTACGAAATGGTCCAAGGACTGTTAAACGACGGTAACTGCGACGTCGCGGTTGCGACTACCGGAATAGCCGGACCTAAATCCGACAATACTAAAAAGCCCGTGGGGCTTGCATATATTTCCGTAGGAACAAGAGAAGATATCTCTGTTTACAAATTCAATTTGAAGGGCGGAAGGAGCGATATTTCAAATACGGCGACAAATCTTGCGCTGTTTCTTGTCTATAAAACTTTAAAATAATTCAGGAGATAAATATGAACGAAGAAAAATTAAAGGCACTTAACTCAACTGTCGCAATGATTGAAAAACAGTACGGCAAAGGCGCAATAATGAAGCTGGGGGATTATAAGGTCAATACCGATCTTGAAATTATACCTACCGGTTGTTTGTCGCTTGATTTGGCACTCGGCGTGGGCGGCGTTCCCAGAGGAAGGATACTTGAAATTTACGGTCCGGAATCTTCCGGTAAAACCACCGTTGCGTTACACATAATAGCCGAAACGCAGAAGGCGGGCGGCGTTGCGGCGTTTATAGATGCAGAGCATGCTTTGGACGCACAGTATGCGCACGCGCTGGGAGTTGATACCGACGAATTGTATCTTTCACAGCCGGACACAGGCGAACAGGCTCTTGATATATGCGAGTCTCTTGTAAGGTCAAGCGCGGTTGACGTTATTGTTGTGGATTCCGTTGCGGCGCTTACCCCCAAAGCGGAGATAGAGGGGGATATGGGCGATACGCACGTCGGCTTGCTTGCAAGGCTGATGTCGCAGGCTTTAAGAAAGCTTACGGCAATAACCAACAGATCTAAAACGTGCGTTATATTTATTAACCAGTTGCGCGAAAAAGTCGGTGTAATGTTCGGAAATCCTGAAACTACTCCCGGCGGCAAGGCTTTAAAATATTTTGCCACCGTAAGACTGGATATACGTAAGGCGGATGCGCTTAAAAACGACGGCGACATAATCGGTAACAGAACCAAATGTAAAGTAGTTAAAAATAAGGTCGCCCCCCCGTTCAGGGTTGCCGAATTCGATATTATTTACGGCGAGGGAATTTCGCAGGAAGGCTGCCTTATCGATTTGGGCGTTGAGTACGGTATACTTACAAAGAGCGGAGCTTTTATGTACTATAATGACGAAAAAGTAGCTCAGGGACGCGAAAAAATGAGAGATTATCTGAAGAATAATCCGGAAGTAAAAGCAGAAATAGATGCGAAAATAAGAGAAGCGCATAAAGCGGCTCAAAGCAAGAAGGACTAAATGCAACACGGTTTTATTAAAGTTTGCGCGGCGACGCCCGAAATAAGGGTTGCCGACGTAAAATATAACTCAAGCCGGATAATAAGCGCAATTAAGGAAAGCGCGGCAAACGGTAGCCGGCTTACAGTATTCCCCGAGCTTTGCTTATGCGGATATACTTGCGGCGATTTGTTTAACCAATCCGTTCTTTTAAATGCGTGCGAAACGGCTATCGATGAGATTGCAAAATCTACAAAGGGCTTAAAAACTCTTGTATTTGTCGGCGCGCCATTCAGTAACGGCGGTAAATTGTATAATTGTGCTTTTGCCGTTTATAACGGTTTGATTTTGGGTATAGTTCCTAAAACATATCTTCCCGATTACGGCGAATTTTACGAAAAAAGATATTTTTGCTCCGCGCCGGATAAACTTGAGTATATCGATTATAAATGCAACGGCGAAAATTATTCAATCGGATTCGGTACGCAACAAATTTTCAAAGCCGATAATTGCCGCAATTTTTCTGTCGCATGTGAAATATGCGAGGATTTGTGGGCGCCTCTTTCACCGTCTGTAAATCATGTTAGGGCGGGTGCTGATATTATTGTAAATCTTTCTTGCAGCGACGAAACTGTGGGTAAAGCCGATTACAGAAAAAATTTGATAAAAACGCAGTCGGCAAAGCTTATTTGCGGATATATTTACTGCGATGCAGGCGACGGTGAAAGCACTACCGATATGGTTTTTTCCGGTCATAACCTTATTTGTGAAAACGGCAGTATTTTATCAGAAAGCAAATTGTTTGAAAACGGGCTGTTATACGGCGAAATCGATACCGAACTGCTTTTTAATGAGCGTAAAAGGATTTCAAGCGGGTTTTTTCA
This sequence comes from uncultured Christensenella sp., assembly GCA_910578765.1. Classification (GTDB taxonomy): domain Bacteria; phylum Bacillota; class Clostridia; order Christensenellales; family Borkfalkiaceae; genus Coproplasma. The sequence goes on along the minus strand of CAJTRW010000023.1, from coordinate 21,219 downwards.
CAATAATAATTTGCAGTGTGATATATGTAAAAACGATTATAATATCGCAAAATTCGAAACGGAAGATAAACCATTCGATATTACTCGTAATTATTCTAAAACGCCTTTTGTCCCCGAAGACGGCATAAAGTTGAAAGAGCGTACGGAGCTGATTTTAACAATCCAACAAAAAGGACTGGAAAAAAGGTTGAAGCACGTAGGTTGCAAGTCTGTTGTTCTCGGTGTTTCGGGCGGGCTTGATTCTGCACTTGCGTTGCTTGTGGCGTGCCGTACGTTTGCTTCTATCGGCTGGGATAAAAAGAATATAATAGCTGTTTCCATGCCTGCTTTCGGTACTACCGAAAAAACGAAAAACAATGCGTTAAAGCTTATTGCTGCGCTTGGCGCCACGTCGCGCGTTATTCCCGTCGGCGACACGGTTTTAAAGCATTTCAAGGATATTGGACACGATGCCGACAATAAAAACGTAACTTACGAGAACGCGCAGGCAAGAATGCGCACGATGGTTTTGATGGATATTGCCAACGACGAAAACGGAATCGTGTTGGGAACCGGCGATTTAAGCGAGCTTGCTTTGGGGTGGGCTACGTACAGCGGCGACCATATGTCCATGTACGGAGTGAACGCATCCGTTCCAAAGACGCTTGTCAAGCATTTGATTGCTTACGAGGCGGAAAAGCTCGGCGGAGAGGCAAACAAAATTCTGACCGATATCTTGAATACTGAAATCAGTCCCGAATTGCTTCCGCCGGATAAAAACGGCAACATAGCCCAGAAAACCGAGGACATTGTAGGACCGTACGTATTACATGATTTCTTTATCTATTATTCGCTCAGATACGGTTTTTCGCCGTCAAAAATAAAATTTTTGGCAGTAAAGTCTTTTAAGGGCTTTTATGACGAAGAAACTATCGATAAATGGCTTAAAAGCTTTTATAAAAGGTTTTTCAAGCACCAATTCAAGCGTTCATGCGCTCCCGACGGTGTAAAGGTCGGGTCGGTGTCGCTGTCTCCGCGCGCGGATTTGCGATTGCCTTCCGATGCGGTTGCCGCGCTGTGGCTTGACGAGTTGAAATAAATTCATTTTAAAGCGTCCTTACGGACGCTTTTTGTATATTATATAAAGTATTTAATATATTAAATTGACAATTCGGATTATTAGGTGTAAAATATATAAGGATATAAACTTACCCGAAAGGGGTTTGTATATATTTAAATTTAATTAATGGGAGACCTTAAATGACTATTTATCACTTAAACTCCCTGTTTCTTGCAAGCCGTATGAATTTAGGTTTGGCAATAGGGCTTATTGTCGCAGGAGTCGTCGTTGCTCTTGCCGGCGGTCTTTTCATCGGTATGTTTATCAATAAGGTACTGACGGAAAAAAGATTAGGCGATGTCCGGTCCAGGACTAAAAAGATGATTGACGACGCTTTACATTCAAGCGAAGCGTTGAAAAAAGAAGCTATATTGGAAGCTAAGGAACAGGAGTTACAATTAAGAAACGAATTTGAAAAAGAAAGCAGAGAAAAGAAAACAGAATTGCAAAAGCAAGAACAAAGACTTTTGCAAAAAGAAGAAATATTAGAAAGAAAAGAAGACGCTTTGGACAAGAAGAACGAATCTTTGGACCAACAAAAGCGCGAACTATTAAACAAAGAACAGGATATCAAAAAAACACAGGATAAGATAAACCATCAGCACGAGCTTATGGTTAAAGAACTTGAAAAAGTAGCTCAGCTTACCAAAGATGAAGCAAAGCAGATACTTTCAAACGAAATACTCGACGAAACGCGTCACGATGTGGCACTGCAAGTAAGAAATATAGAGCAGACGGCAAAAGAAGAAGCCGGTCAGGAAGCTAAAAAGATAATTTCGCTTGCGATACAGCGCTGTGCGGCTGACCACGCTTCCGAAATAACCGTTTCGGTCGTTCAACTGCCAAGCGACGATATGAAGGCCCGCCTTATAGGCAGAGAGGGCAGAAATATACGCGCTATCGAAAATGCGACGGGTATAGAGTTGATTATCGACGATACGCCCGAGGTGGTCATACTTTCAGGCTTTGACCCCGTAAGACGTGAAATTGCCCGTCTTACGCTTGAAAAGCTTATTGCGGACGGCAGAATTCATCCTGCAAGGATTGAGGAAACCGTAGAAAAAGTTAAAAAAGAAATGGACGCCGAAATTAAGGCGGCGGGCGAAAGCGCAATGTTCGAGGTTGGAATATTCGGACTGCATCCCGAAATTATTAAACTTCTCGGCAGGCTTAAATACAGGACCAGCTACGGACAAAACGTTTATAAGCATTCTATCGAGGTTGCGCAGGTTGCAGGTCTTATGGCGGCTGAATTGGGGCTTGATGTGACTTTGGCAAAGCGTGCCGGTCTGTTACATGATATAGGTAAAGCTGTTGATCATGAGGTTGAGGGTACGCACATTCAAATAGGTGCGGATCTTGCCAAGAAATACAGAGAGAGCGGCAAAGTGATAAATGCCATAGCCGCGCATCACGGAGATTGCGAGCCTACGACTATGGAAGCTGTTCTTGTAGCGGCTGCGGATGCGATTTCGGGAGCGCGCCCCGGTGCGAGAAGAGAAACCGGAACCAACTATGTTAAAAGACTTGAAAAGCTTGAGTCTATTGCCGGCGAGTTTAACGGCGTGGATAAATGCTATGCTATTCAGGCAGGTAGAGAGGTGCGCGTAATAGTTAAACCCGACCAGATAGACGATGCACAGACAATGTTCCTTGCTAAGGACATTGCTAAAAAGATAGAAAAAGAGCTTGAATATCCCGGACAAATAAAAGTAAACGTTATACGGGAATTCAGAGCAAGCGAATTTGCCAAGTAATTGCATTTAATAAAAAGGCGCCTGCGGTTTACCGTAGTTCCCATAGGGAATATTCGGTAAGTCACAGGTTGTAGAGATTAAGGCGTGGCGTGAAGCCACGCTTTTTTTGATATTTATATTGCGTGGACAAATTAGGCTACTCGTAGCCTAGTGAGATATAGATATGTTTTATATTTCCCGCAAAATTCAATCGGTTGCGTTCTTTCATTTTTCGTGATATAATAATTGTACGATAAACAGTAATTTAATGTAAAAGGCATATCATATGAGAAAAATAGTATTTTCTATCGTAGCAACAATAATTCTAAGTTGTGTGCTATGTGCTTGCACAAGTTTTGATATAACTATTGAAAATACGAATTGGCATTTACAGGTAGCGATACGAGCGGATATTGAAAATCAAGATAGTCAAGTTATTGCTAGAAGCGATGAATGGGTTGTTGAAGATACGCTCACTCCTATTGTAGATGTTATTCTTGTTGCAAATGACGAAATAATCACAATATCTGATAACATAGATACAAACAAATCATTTATTGGAACTTATAAAAAGGTCGATGTCATAGGAGTGGAAACAGTAGTATATAAAGTTACCGTCAATGATTTATCGGGAAATGCTACTGTGTCTACAACAAAATACAATGATGGTAGCAAAATCAAAACTTTGATTTTAACATTATTAAAAGAAGATATTCAATATACTTTGAATTTCATATC
>CAJTRW010000023.1:14440-17636 GCA_910578765.1 uncultured Christensenella sp. | reverse complement strand
GTGATATAATGATTGTACGATAAACAGTAATTTCTACATAGAGGCGGGCAAATTCAAAATGGATTTTGTATTCGATGTAATATTCGGTTTGCTGTTGGAGTTGTTTAAAGCGGTGTGCCCCGATTACGAGCTGAAAAAGTGGCAAAGCGCACTGCTGATCGTTATAGGACTTATAGTGCTCTTTGCGACAATAGGCTGTTTTGTTGCCGGATTGGTGTTGCTCAATGAATACGCCGAGCATAAAGCATTGGGAGTTGCACTGACCGCTGTGGGCGTGTCGTTGTTTCTTATACAGGGTGGAATCTTCGGCGCTCTTATCGGACTGCATTTCAAAGCCGAAGCGAAAAAGAACAATGCCGATGGCAATGCAGACGGCGACAGTGAAGCCGACGGCGATAATTAAGACGATTTGCGGCGGTTTTCTACGGCATAACCGTAAAATAAACAAAATTAATTTACTGGATAAATTTCAATTTATCTTTCTAAAAGGTTTGTAGTAAAAAGCTCTCGAACATATCGTTCGAGAGCTTTTGTCCTTGCTTGAAAGTATAACTCTTAATAATTTAGTTTTTTAATTCCCTATGGGAAGTGCGCTTTTCGGGCGCGTTTTTTTTTGCGGCGGAGGAAAAATGCAAACGACGAAAACCGACCTGTTTCGTCCTTTGTTTACAGCATTCGCGGAAATAAGAAGGTTAAAATTGTTTTCACTTCGCCGCCGCGCGGAAAATTGATTTTTTCCGTACGGAATAATTTGCGCGTATAAAATGCATACTGTTGCAGGGAGAGAAATTTCCTTATAAAATTAAAACGTATCCCTAATCGTCTGTTACATACTCAAAAAGGGGGATATGTTTAATGTTGCAAAAAGTTGTTATATGCGGTGTGGATACTTCGGGACTGCCCTTGCTTACGTCCAAGGAACAGCAAGAGCTTATGGTAAAGCTTAAAGGCGGCGACGAGCGCGCCCGCGAGCGGTTCATTACGGGTAATCTCCGTCTGGTGCTGTCGCTGGTAAGAAGATTCTGGGCAAAGAACGCCAACGCGGACGACGTGTTTCAGGCGGGCTGCGTCGGGCTTATAAAGGCGATAGACAATTTCGACTTGTCCGTCGGCGTAAAATTTTCCACATACGCCGTTCCTATGATACTCGGCGAAATAAAAAGGTATTTGAGGGACGGAAACAGTTTAAGGGTTTCGCGCTCTATACGCGACACGGCGTATCAGGTATTAAAGGTGCGCGAAAAGCTGGAAGCCGAGGACGAGGACGTAACGTACGATAAAATCGCCAAGGAAATGAATATCGCCGTATCGGAAGTGGCATACGCTTTGGACGCCATTTCGGACCCCGTTTCCCTGTACGAGCCCGTATATAACAAATCGGGCGACACTCTGCTTTTAATGGACCAGATATTCGACACAAAGAACAACGACGAGGTGTGGACGGAAAAAGCTGCGTTATACGACGCAATATCGCGGCTCGAAGGGCGCGAGAAGAAAATTCTGTTTTTAAGATATTTCGAGGGAAAGACGCAGACGGAAATTTCGCAGGAAGTGGGCATATCACAGGCGCAGGTTTCCCGTCTTGAAAAAACCGCGTTAAAGCAGATAAAAAGCCGTATTTCTTAAAATCATAAATAATAAAAACCGGTCTTTGTTTTAAAAAGGCCGGTTTAATTATGCTTAAAAAGCGTTATAATTATATGAAAATGACTAAAAAGTTAAGCGTTTTGTCTTAAAATTGATAATTTCTGCCAAAAACCGTAGCCCTTCGATTTCATAAAATAATAATTGACATTTAAAATTTTATATATTATATTAAGTAAGTCATGACAAATTCGTTAAGTCCGGAGACGAAGTTCCGCCAACCGCGGAACAAGAATTTCTAAGGAGACAGTTAATGACGGTAGAAGAATGTTACGAAGCTATTAAGGGCGATTATACCGAAGTTGCGGCGCGTTACAAAACGGACGACAAAATCAAAAAAGCAATGCGCAAAGCGTTAAACGACGGGTGTTTTTCAGTTCTTTGCGGCGCGGCGGAGTGCGGCGACGCAGAAGAAGCCTTGAGCGCCGCGCAGGAGCTTAGAACGATTTGTTCCAACCTTTCGTTCAGGAATCTCGGCTATTCGGTTACTGCGTTTGCGGAGTGTATCCGCGTAAACGGTTTCGGCAAAGAAGCGGAAGCGCTTTTAAAGCAGGTGAAAAAGGATTACGCGCTGACAAGCGCGTGCGTCCGTCTCGTCACAGACGAATAAGACATTAATTGCGGGAAATTACGGAGGAAGTGCATATGGTAACCGCTGACTGGATAGCAATCGCGCTTGTCGTTTGCACTTGTGCCCTGGGCGCGCTGGTAGGCTTCGGAAAAGGATTGAAAAGCCTTACCGACGGTATCTTCGGGATAATAGTTTCGGTATTTATCTGTTACTGTCTCGGCGGATTTATAATGTCTTTGCCCTTCGTTAAGGATTTGCTCGATAAAATTACCGCTTCCATGACGGATAAAAACGCCTTTTACGACTGGCTTTTGAAAATTCATATAGAAGTGGTAATATATTATATTCTGCTTTTTATTGCGGTTCAGTTGATACGCGTACCCGTGGTGCTGTTGGTGAAGCTGGTACTTGAAATAAACAACCCGATATTCAAAATAATAAACAGAATTCTCGGCGCGGTACTTTTCCTTGCGGTTGCGGCTATGGTCGTAATGTTCGTATTCCAGATTTTTTACTGGGTGCAGGGCGCCGTCGACGGACAAGGGCTTTACGGTAAGCTTCAGGGCAGTGTTTTCAGGCTGGACGGACTTTATCTCAAAAACCCGCTTTCATCCCTGCCCGACAGAATTTTGTCTTTCAGGGTCAAATAAATTTAATCCGGTAAAAGGTGCGGCAGGCAATAAATTATTGCCTGCCGCATATATTATTACATAATAAAAACAAATTTCGGGCGTTTTGCGTATGGAGTTCACTTTTTCCCAACTTAAACAAAAGGACGTCATTAATCTGTCTGACGGAAAAAATTTGGGCAGAGTATGCGATATCACCGTCACGTTTCCTGAAAACGGCTTTACCGGCATAACCGTTACGGGCTGTAAGGGGTTCAGATTTTCCAAACAGGAGCTGTTTATTCCCGTAAAAAACGTCGTAAAGGTCGGGGAGGACGCAGTACTCGTCAAGCTGTCCGACGGAAAGCCGCAA
>CAJTRW010000023.1:7182-14430 GCA_910578765.1 uncultured Christensenella sp. | reverse complement strand
CCGACTGCCCGCCGAAGCATCCGCCGAAATGTCCGCCCGACCACTGCCCGCCGCCGCACGACAGACGCAGCTACGACGAATACGAATAATTTTTAAAAAATATTTTCAAGCTTTAACGTATACGCGTCGGGCAGGTTTTTAACTATTTCTTTGAGGACTTCTATTTTTCCGAGGGCAAGCCCGTATTCGCCCTCGTAGATAAGTCCGCACGCCTCGCTCAGCCAGTAATCTATATAAGAAATATCGTTGTGCGGGACGAAGACGTGCAGCTTACTTTTTTTGTCTGCCCAAAGCGTCCTCACGGCGTAGCCGTCCTCCCTGTCGGCGGTGTTTGCATCAACCTTTTTATACAGGGTATCGACGGCGTTTTCAAAGTCTTTAAACTGTTTTTTGGTATAAATTTCCACGCCGATAAACGTGCCTATACACAGGGCGAGCGCGGCAAGAGTGTAAATTACGGATTTTACCATTCGCGCTTGACCTCCGTTTTAAGAATTTTATATTTTTCGCCTTTCTTCTGAAAGTAAATTCTGCCCTCGCTGTTAAGCGTCATAACCAGCACGTCTTTCAATTTTGTGTTCTGTTCCTTTAAAAAGCTTTGTATTTCGTCCTGCGTCATTCCGCACACGGCGAGATTTTTTTTGTCCGCTTTTCCGTTTTCTATTAAAAGCAACGACAGGGAAGAAGTCGACTTGTCCGGATTTTCCAGCGCGGAAAAGCTTCCGTTCGCCTCGTAAATGCCGTAATATACGTCGTCAAGGGAAAAATACCCAGCAACGCGCATGCTTTCGATAAGGTCGCTTATGTCGAGATTGTTTTTCTTTAACTGGTATTCGTCAAGACCGTTTTTATTTATCACCACCGCGGGGGAGCCGCATATCACCGTTTTCATAGGTTTAAACCAGGTGTCTATAAGCAGAACAATCTGGTGCAGGATAAATATTGCTATTATGGCGATAATTCCGTAAAGTAACGGAATAGACGTGTCCGCCATGGGTATGCAGGCAAGCTCTGCGATAAGCAGCGTTATTACAAATTCAAAAGGCTGCATTTCGCCTATCTGGCTTTTTCCCATAAGGCGCATTACAAGCAGCAAAGTTATGAATATAATCGCCGTGCGAATAAAAACGATAGCCATAATATAAGTTTGTACAAAATTAAATTCAATATTCTTGCTTATGCGCTCGCCGTGTGCTATAATATTTACGGTTAAACGGAGGGAGTTTTGAGGTACGGAGGTCCGGTTTTTACGGCGGAAAATTTCAACCGCGGCGAGATGCGTTTCGGCACGCAGGTGACGCGCGCGCTTCTGGACAGGCTATCCTGTCCGGATAAAAAACTGAAAATTATCCACGTGGCGGGCAGTAACGGCAAAGGTTCCGTATGCGAATATATGACTCGTATCCTGCTTGCTGCGGGCAAGCGGACGGGAACGTTTACTTCGCCCGCCGTTTACGACTATTGCGAGCAGTTTACCGTAGACGGCGTTCCTTTGACTCATGACAAAGTAAACGGATATATCGACAAAGTTTTATCTGCGTCCGACGGGCTTTCTCCTACGGCGTTCGAGACCGAGACGGCGGCGGCGTTTTACGCCTTTTATAAAGAGGGGTGCGAGTACGCCGTAATAGAGTGCGGTCTGGGCGGGCTTACGGACGCCACGAACGCGGCGGAAAACAAACTGGTTGCTATAATAAATTCCGTGTCGTTGGAGCATACCGCTTACCTGGGCGACACGGTCGAAAAGATATGCGCGCAGAAAGCCGGAATAATCCGCGGCTGTCCCGCCGTGGTCAACAGTCTGCAAACGGAGGCGGCGGAAAAATATTTCCGCTCTGTCGGGGCGGAAATTGCGGAGGCTCCGCGCGAAACGGTTTACGGCGATAACACGGCTTTTTCGGTCAGAGGGGAAAGATACGTTACCAAAATGCTCGGGCATGCCCAGCCCTATAACGCCGCTGCGGCGATAGCCGCGGCGCATGCGATAGGCATAGACGGCAAGGCGATAAAAAAGGGAATTTCGGAAGCGGATTTACGCGGCAGGATAGAAGTGATTATCTCGGGCGGAGTAAAATACGTGCTTGACGGCGCGCACAATCCGGCGGCGTTTGCGCCCGTTTGCGGATTTCTGAAAAACGAAAATCCCGAAAACGTAACGGCGGTTTACGGCTGTCTTTCCGACAAAGATATCGACGGCTGTCTGAAACGGCTTTCCGCTACGGCGGAAAACGTTATATGCGTGCGGTGTCCGTCGCCGCGTGCGCTTTCCGCGGACGATGTTTACGCCGCATGCGCAAAATATTTTAAACGCGTAATCAAAGCGGACGGCATAGCCGCCGCGTTGGATAAGGCGAAAACGGGCACGGTTGCGGTGTGCGGTTCGTTCACTCTTTTAAAGGAGGCAAGGTCATGGATAGAGAAAAGACTGTAAAGGCGGTTAAGGATTTGTCGGCCGCGCCCGCCGCCGTCCGCAAAACAGTTTCCTTTTGTGTTAAGGGTAAAGTTCACGACGGTAAGCGGCGCGAAGCTTCGGCGGCTTTGAAATGATTATCGGCAACCGCAAATTCGAAAATTACACTTACGTTTTCGCCATAGTAAACCTTACGCCAGACAGCTTTTACGCGCCCAGCCGCAACGACGAATATTCCGTTTTGAAGACGGTGGAAAGGGCTGTAAAGGACGGCGCGGCGGTTATAGACCTCGGCGCTCAGTCAACTCGCCCGGGGCATGTCGAGGTTTCGGCCGATATTGAAATTTCGCGCCTTATGCGTCCGCTCGAACTTATAAAGCGCAATTTCGATATACCGGTGTCGGTGGACACCTATTTTTCAAAGACGGCTAAGGCGGCGCTGGAAGCGGGTGCGGACATGATAAACGACGTTTGGGGTCTTACGCACGATAAAGACATGGCGGCAACGGCGGCACGTTACGGCGCGTCCGTCTGCATAATGCACAATGCCGAAAAGACTTTGGAGGGCGATATCTGGCTATCGTCGCTCGGCTTTCCCCTGCTTTTGGGTACAAGCCGCAAATCCATGTTCGGCGGCAATGCGGAGGACAGGCTTGAAGCCACGCTTCAATCCACGCGGCTCGCCGCGGAAAATAAAATTCTGTTCGTACGTGTGCACGACGTAAAGGAAAACGCGCAGGCGGTAAGGGAAGTTTATGGACGTTGTTAAAATAAGGGGATTGGAAGTTTCGGCGCGGCACGGCGTAAACGATTTTGAAAAAGTTGCGCAGCAGAAATTCATTTTCGACGCGGATATTACCACGGACTTTTACCGCGCGGCGGTAAACGACGATTTGTCCGCTACGGTAAATTATTCGGCGGCAAGTAAGCTTATCGTCCGCGTCGCTACGGAACACTGCTTTAACTTGATAGAAAAGCTTGCGTACGAGTGCGCTTTTTCTTTAATGGAAACTTTTAATAACGTTTCGTCCGTTTCGCTTACGGTGTACAAACCCGACGCGCCTATGAAGCTTACTTTTTCATCCGTGGCGGTAACGGCGAATGTGGAAAGGGAAACGGTCTATCTTTCGCTGGGTTCCAGTCTCGGCGATAAAAAGCATATGCTCGATACCGCGTTTGAAATGCTTTCGTCCACGCGCGGCATAAAGGTGGAAAAGGTTTCGGACTACATCGAAACTCCGCCCTACGGCGGCGTTGCGCAAAACGGATTTTTGAATTGCGCCGCGCGGATTTCCACGTTTCTTTCCCCGTATGCGCTGCTGGACGAGCTTCACCGCATAGAAAACGCCTGCGGCAGAGTGCGGCAAAAACGCTGGGACGACAGGACGCTTGATATAGACATAATATTTTTCGGCGATAAAACAATCAACGGCGAAACGCTTACAATTCCTCATCCCGACTACAAAAACCGCGATTTCGTTTTAAACCCTTGAAGCAGATAGCGCCGCATCTTTTCAGGGATTGAAAATTCATAATTTTAAGTTATGACTGTCATAATGTCTTTTGTATGTGCAATTTGCACAAATAATTTTAAAAAATATATACAACTTTATAATTATATGTTATAATCACCGAGTATAAAAGCAGTATTCAAATGTTAATTACGGAAGCTTTTTATGCTTTCGGGGAGTATAATTTGGAAAAAATTGGCATTATAGATTTAGGCTCGAATTCGGCAAGGCTCGTCATAGTAAATCTATTTGCGGACGGCTATTTTATGGTAGTCGACGAGTTGAAGGAAAGCGTCCGTCTCGGTCAGGATATGGAGAGAGACGGCTTTTTAAAGCCGCAGCGCGTAGCCGAAACGATTAAAACATTGAAAATGTTCCGCAAGCTGTGCGACGCAAGCGGAGTTTCGCGCATTATAGCGGTCGCCACGGCAGCCGTGCGCCGCGCTAAAAACCAGCGCAGTTTTCTTGACGAAATACAGGCAAACTGCGGTATAAAAATACGCGTCCTCACCGCTGAGGAGGAGGCTGTTTACGTTTACCGCGGCGTAATAAACACTATGGACATACCCAAAGGGCTTGTGCTTGAAATCGGCGGCGGCTCCACAAAGATTGTTTATTACAACCGCAGGAATATTTTAAATTACGTCACGTTGCCCTTCGGGGCGGTGACTCTTTCCGCGTTGTTTGCGGACGACGGCTTAAAGCCCGAGGAGCAGACCAAAAAGATAGAGGAGTTTTTTACCGAACAGCTTAAAAAGGTTGAGTGGATTAACGACGTCGACCCCGAAGTCCAGATGATAGGTGTGGGCGGCTCTTTCCGCAATCTGTTCAAAATAAGCAAGATGGTACATAAGTACCCCTTGGATACCGTCCATAACTATACCATGTGCGTTGAGGACTTTTTGCCCGTATACGACATGATTAAAGTTTTGGATCTTGACAAAAAGAAGAAGATAAAGGGGCTGTCGGCAGAGCGTGCGGACATTCTTCCCGCGGCGCTTGCCATTATAAAATCCTTCGTAGAGTTTTTCAATTTCGACCGTTTCACGCTTTCGGGCGCGGGGTTGAGAGAGGGAATTATGTTCAATCAGGCGCTTCCCGTTACGGAGGAGAAGCCCATATCCGACGTCCTCAATTATTCGCTTACGACTTTGGTCAAATATTACGACTGCGACGAAAAACACGTCGAACACGTTGTAAATTTAAGTATACAGCTTTTCAAGCAGTTGAGGGTTTTACACAAGTTCCCCAGACAGTATTTACGCGTGCTTAAAGTTGCGGCGACGCTTCATGACTGCGGCATGCGCATCAAATATTACAACCACCAGCGTCACAGCTGTTACATGATTTTAAACTCTACTTTATACGGCGTTTCCCACAGGGATATAGTGCTTGCCGCGTTTACGGCTTGCTGCCATAAAAAAGAAGATATAAACGCCTACGACTGGACGCGTTACCGCGACGTGTTGCACGAGGACGATATCGAGATTGTCAAACGTCTCGGCGTAATGTTGAGAATTGCCGAAAGTTTGGACAGGTCCATGTCCGGCTCGGTCAAATCAATCAATTGCGATATTCTCGGCGATTCGGTGATAATGAAGACCGAAGTGGACGGCGACGCTTCGCTGGAAATCCGCGACGCAATGGCGGCGGGCGCGGAGTTCAGGAAATCCTTCCACAAAAATTTGGAAATATTATAATCGAATGCCGCCTTACGGCGGCATTATACTTTGTTATGGAATACGTTCTTGCAAGCGCTTCGCCAAGAAGAAAAGAACTTCTTTCGCAGATTCTTCCCTCGTTCGAGGTGATACCTGCAACGGCGGACGAAAAAGTCAATCTTTCCCTGTTTCCGGAAAAAATAGCCTGCGCCCTTGCGGAAAGCAAGTGCGACGAGGTTTTTGCGGCTAATCCCGAAAAAACCGTTATCGGTTGCGATACCGTCGTGGCGTTCGAGGGGGAAATTCTCGGTAAGCCAAAAGACAGGGGGGAAGCCGCGCGGACTTTGAAACGGCTGTCGGGCAAGACGCATTACGTTATAACGGGCGTATGCGTGCGCAATAAACACCGTAAAATAACAGACTTCGATAAAACGGAAGTGAAATTCAATATCCTTTCCGACGATTTTATAAAAATTTACGTCGACGGCGGCTCGCCTTTGGATAAGGCGGGCAGCTACGGTATACAGGACGGAGGAATCGTTAAGGAATATTTCGGCAGTTACACAAACGTCGTGGGGTTGCCGGTTACGCTTGTCAGAAAAATGCTTCAAGAGGTACGTTAAGATGAAAAGACTGGCTATAGATTTCGGTTCGAGCACTACAAAAATATATATGACCGGTTGCGGGGTCGTGCTTATGGAAGCCACCTGCGCGGCGGTGGAGGAGTACGTCGAAAACGGCGAAAACAAGCTTAATATAAAGGCGCTCGGCGACAAGGCGCGCGCGCTTTCCGGCAGGGCGGCGCTGAACACGCATATTGTCAACCCGGTTTTCGAGGGCGATATATTAAACGAAACTATCGCCGCACATCTTTTGCAATACTTTCTGGAAAAATGCGAAATTACGAGAAGGAAAGCCAAACATACGGAGGTTATGTTTATAATCCCTTGCGGCAGCGGGGACGGGCTTAAACAAAAATACAGGCGCATTGCGGACGAGTGCGGCATTGCCATGACCTATTTCACGCTTACGCCTTTTGCGGCTGTACTCGGTCACAACGTCGCTATCAGCGAAAGCACGCCCGTATTCTGTCTGGATATAGGCTACGGTATAACGAATATCGCGGCGTTTTCGCAGGACGGACTTATCGCGGGCATAAACGTAAACCTCGGCGGCGGCAATATAGACGTGCATCTTATAGACGTTCTTGCCGAAAATTACGATTTGAAAATCGGCGCGCTCACCGCGGAAAAACTTAAAAATACGGTCGGAAGTCTGCTTGAGGACGACAACAAGCTTATGGTTGCGGACGGCAGGGAGGTTTCGGGCGGAACGCCCGCTTCGTTTGCGGTCAATTCTTCTCACCTGTACGACATTATTGTAACGTACGTCGATAAAATTTTAGAGTACGTCAACGTCGTCATGGGCAAGCTTCCCGCGGAGGTCGCGTCGGGCGTGGTGCACGGCGGAGTTTTCCTTTCGGGCGGACTTATAAAAATGGACGGCATTGCGGAGTATATCGAAAGAAAGCTTAAAATACCCGTAAACCTGCCGGACGAACCTCAGCTTGCCGCGGTAATCGGCGCGGGGGTAATACTTTCAAACGATTCGCTGTTCGACAGAATAGCCGTAACAGACTAAAAAATAACCGTCCCCGGCATAGCCG
>CAJTRW010000023.1:0-7172 GCA_910578765.1 uncultured Christensenella sp. | reverse complement strand
GCCGCGGACGGTTTTAAATTTATTTAACACAAGGCGACTTGACGGCAAAGTCAAGCCGCAATAAGCGCTTTCGGCTGTTAAAGCCGTGCGTCGTTTGCGTTTTCGGAAGGCTCCGCAGACGACTTTTTCTTTTTCAATATAAATTCGTAAAGCAACACGCCGCCCAAGGTTACCGCAATCATCATCGGCGCGACAACGTACCAGGTTAAAAATGTTCCTGCAACAAGCGGTTTGCCTATATACATGGCGTGGTCGAATTTCAGCGCGTCTATCAGGAAAATACCGTAACAAAGCATAAAACACAGCCCGACGGGGAAGGCGTAAAACTTTTTAAGACAGGGTTTTACGTAGCCGGTAACGACCATGAGTACGGACAGGTAAAAGGCTATTCCGTGGTGCAGAAGTCCCGATATGGTTGCGGGGTACAGCACGCTTGAATTTTGCCCGATAAAGTCGGGATAAAACGTTGTAATCGCCCCGCCCCAAAACGCAATGTAAACCAAACAGTGCAGCGGCAGCGCGTCGCGCTTGCACGCAAGCGCGCATATCGCAAAACATAAGCTTGTAACCCCGCAGAAGCTGTCGGGTATAAGATATTTTGCGTTGGATTTATGGAAGCATATCGCTATTCTGTTGAAAATAATGAATGCAAGCAGTAGTCCGCCCACGCTCATAATAATAATGCGCAGCGTCTTTTCGTTTTTTACTTTCAGCTTAATCGCGGTAAGAGTTCCCGCAAAAGCCGCAAAAAACAGTAGAAGATATACAATGTGTTCCCAACCGTAAACCTTTGGCATAGCTCACCTAAAATTACTTTGATAATACAATTATATCATATGTAAAAAATAAAATCAATTAAATATTACAATTGTAATAAAAATATATGACAAATTTAATATTAATTAGCTATGACATGTGTTGAGACAACAAAGAGTCCGAAAAGCCTTCTCCGTAAGGATATCTGTTATAGAGATTTTTTGTGGACAAAGAAATAGCGCACTATCTTCGTTTGCGAAGTATAGTGCGCTATACTTTTTTTATGCGGAACGGTAAGAAATTTATTGTACAATGACATAAAGGCAGCCTTTTATTTTGAAAACTTCTCCTTTTTCATTTTATTAAGTTCGATTTTTAATCGTTTTCTGATATTTTCGGTTTCAAAGTCCCTTATAGTAAAATTGCAGTCTTTGCCATACGCTTTTCCCGATAATGTTACATAGTGGACACATATAACTTTACTGACATCAATAAGTTCAAATTCGTCTTGCAGTTTATAACTTTCAAGCTTGAAATACTTATTTCTCAAAATAATTTTTACTTTCTTTACATATAATTTTATTGCTTTTTTAATCATCTTGTTCACTTCCGCGCGGGTGTAAAAAATACCCTCGTGATCGAAACTGCATTGATCGACTTCAAATTCAATCGATATGCCGTTTACCTCATACCCGACCAAATAAACTATGCCTTCCAAATCTATTAATTTTATAAGCGAACTGCCTTTCGGGGAATAGTTTAAGTTAATTGTTCTGACATATTCGATATTATCTTTTATAGTTTGTTCAATCGAATTTTTTGCATTAGGGTCATTATCCTTTTGGTAAAGAATTTTAAATCCTGTTTCGATTTTATCGTCTACAACGCCATAAGCTAAATTGTATCCGGCATAGAGTCCTCTTTTCAATTTTTTAAGCTGAAAGCCTTCGACTTGAATGTCTTGCATCATTCCGCTTAAACTTTTTATTGTTTGCGCCATTTTACAACCTCTGAAAGTGTCGGTATAATAATTGCGGCGTCAAAACGCCGGATTACCGATTAAAGTAGTTTCAATATAGCATAACCGTAATAAAAAAGCAAGGACTGTTTTTATCGCCTTGCTTTAATCTCTATGAAAAACACCGTTACGGAGAAGGCTTTTCATTTTTCGGTATGTTATTTTTAATGCTGTAATAAAAATTTCAATCGTTACTTAAACCCAAAAGGTAGTCCACGGAAACGTTAAAGTAAACTGCAATTTTTACCAAAGTTTCATAGTCCGGGCGGCGGAAACCCGTTTCCCAACTGCTTATGCTTCTTTGGCTTACGTTTAACGCCTGCGCAACCTGCTGTTGGGAAAGATTTTTTTCGTATCTCAATTCTTTGAATTTCTCTTTAAAAGGTACCATAAAAAAATGATACTACTAACCGAACTAAAATAGTTGACTTAGCTCGATATGAGCTGTGCGGTAAACAATAAAGAAAAGAAGCTTTTGGAAGAACTTCTTTCGGGGCTGACGTTTGATCAGGAGAATTTAATTTCCGATTTACTCGAAGTGCGTTGCAATTCAGAGGCGGAGGCGGCTTTTCTGCATTTCAAAACCGGCTTCAAGGCGGGCATGCGTCTTGCGCACGAAAGCTTTTGATTATTCCGCATTGCAAATTTAACTGCGGTTTTTCTTGCTAAATCAAAGCGCTTAATATATAATATTGCTTATGAGCAAACAGCAGATAATACGCAATTTTTGCATAATAGCGCACATAGACCACGGCAAAAGCACCCTTGCGGACAGGCTTATGGAAAAGACGGGGCAGGTATCCTCGCGCGATATGGAAAACCAGCTTCTCGACTCTATGGATATAGAAAGGGAGCGCGGCATTACCATAAAGCTTACGCCGGTAAGAATGTTTTACACAGCCAAGGACGGACAGGAATACGTATTCAATTTAATAGACACCCCGGGACACGTCGACTTCACTTACGAAGTTTCCCGCTCTCTTGCAGCGTGCGAGGGCGCTATTTTGATAGTCGACGCCTCGCAGGGGGTTGAAGCGCAGACGCTTGCAAACGTATATCTCGCTTTGGAAAACAACCTTGAAATTCTGCCCGTAATCAACAAGATAGACCTGCCGTCCGCCCGTCCGGACGAGGCGAAAAAGGAAATAGAAGACGTAATAGGGCTTGACGCTTCCTACGCACCCCTTGTTTCCGCCAAGGAAGGTATAGGTATCGATGACGTTTTGGAAAGCGTCGTGCAATATTTTCCCGCGCCGCAGGGCGACGAAAACGCTCCGTTGAAGGCGCTTATTTTCGACAGTTATTACGACAATTACAAAGGCGTAATTCTTTTCGTCAGAATAAAGGACGGCAGAATAAAGGCGGGCGACAGGATAAAAACCTTCCGTTCCGATAAAATTTACGACGTTGTGGAAACGGGGGTATTCAGTCCCAACTTAATGCCGCAGGACGGACTTTCGGCGGGAGAGGTCGGCTATATTGCGGCTTCCATAAAATCCATACTCGACGTGGCGGTCGGCGACACCGTAATGAACGCGGACAACCCCGCGGCGGAACCGCTTGCGGGCTATAAAAAAGTGCAAAGCGTGGTTTTCTGCGGAATATACCCGCTTGACGGCAGCCGCTTTAACGATTTGAAAGAAGCTATTTTGAAATTGCAGTTAAACGACGCTTCGCTTATATTCGAGCCCGACACTTCGGTTGCGCTGGGCTTCGGCTTCCGTTGCGGCTTTTTGGGACTTCTGCATATGGAAATAATTCAGGAGCGCATAGAGCGCGAGTTCGGATTGGAAATAATCACGACCGCGCCGTCCGTAAGCTACAAAGTGGTGAAGTCCGACGGCGAAATAATTTACGTGGACAACCCCTCGCATCTGCCGCCGCAGTCGGAAATAGAGCATATGGAGGAACCCATTGTAAAAGCGGACATCTATTCCCCGCCCGACTATCTCGGTCAGATAATGGATTTGTGCAGGGAAAAGAGGGGAACTTTTCTGCAAATGACTTACCTCGATAAAAGCCGCGTAAGACTGGAATACGATTTGCCGCTCAACGAAATAATTTTCGACTTTTTCGACGCTATCAAATCGCGCACGCGCGGTTACGCCAGCTTCGATTACGAGCTGAAAGGATACGAGCAAAGCAAGCTTGTAAAGCTTGACATTCTTTTGAACGGCGAGCCGTGCGACGCGCTTTCTATGATTGTGCACGAGGACAGCGCCTATGCGCGCGGAAGAACGCTTTGCGAAAATTTAAAGGAAGCGATTCCGCGCCAGCTTTTCGAAGTGCCCGTGCAAGCCGCAATCGGCGGCAAAATAATCGCGCGGGAAACGGTTAAAGCCGTAAGAAAGGACGTGCTTGCAAAGTGTTACGGCGGCGACATAACCCGCAAGAAAAAGCTTTTGGAAAAGCAGAAAGAGGGCAAAAAGCGCATGCGCAGCATAGGCAGCGTGGAAGTGCCGTCCGAAGTGTTTATGCAAATTTTAAAAACGAATAAGGACTGAAAATGATAAGCGGCGACGAAAAGACGGTAATAAAAGATTTTATAGAGGGAAAAATTTCGCCCGAAGATTTTCAAAACGAGGTCGTGTTAAACGACGCGCTTCAAAATTATCTCGAAAACAACGCCCGTTATACGCCGCGGTTTTTGAAGGAGTCGGGCGATAAGCTTTGGGTGTATCTCGCATGTATCGACGTGTCTTACGTCGGCGGCAGATACGACTTGCACGCGTTGGTTTACGAGCTTTTCAAGGGAGACGGTTATAAACCCGCAAAGAAGTATGCGGACGATTTCAGGGTATATTTAAAGCTTTTAGACGCCGTCGGGTACGTCGACTGTCCGGAAATTACGGAAGGACTTATAAGGGATTTGCCGCCCGTGAAACTTTCCGAAAAGGTTAAAATTTTAAAGGCGAAGATAAAGGAAATTTTCCGTTACGACAAAAATCCGCCCGAATGGATTCAGGAGCCCGATTGGCAATGCAGGAACGGAAAACCGATGATATTCAGGGAGCAATACGGTATAACCGGCGGTTGCCGTTACGTATTTTACGACGAAGAGGGCGAAATGGCGATAGAGCAGTATGATTGAATATGGAAAACAATTTTTTTGAAAGGGTTTACGACGTTGTTAAGAATATCCCCGAGGGCAAGGTTTCAACCTACGGCGATATTGCGCGGGCTATCGGCGCGCCGCGCTGTGCCCGTCAAGTCGGTTGGGCGCTTCACGTCAATCCCGAGCAGGGCGTAATTCCCTGTCACCGCGTGGTGTTTAAGGACGGAAGTATTGCAAGCGGCTTCGCCTTCGGCGGACCCGAAGTACAAAAGGCGATGCTCGAAAGCGAGGGCGTCGTATTTACCGCAGACGGCAAAGTCGATATGGCGGATTATCGCGTTTCGTTTGAAAATTTATAATTCCGTCTGCGGGATTTTACTTCGTATTCGTTAATTTTTCGCTTATTTAAGATAGATTCTTCACTGCGTTCAGAATGACAATACAGTGGTTACGTCATTCTATCAGGAGGTTTGCACACATTATTGTCATCCTGAGCGAAAGTGAAGGATCTATTCTGATAATATTGTGCAAAGCGAAACCGGAAGATCCGAAAATCATTATAAAAAAAGAGTATTATTATGGCAGGTATTTACGTTCATATTCCTTTTTGCAAAAGTAAATGCAGATATTGCGATTTTGCTTCCTTTCCCGATAAAATCAACCTTGCGGAAAGCTACATGGCGTGCGTTTACCGCGAAATGGCTAAGCGCAAACAGCAGCTTGAAAATTACAGCTTCGATACGCTGTATATAGGCGGCGGCACTCCGTCGGTCGTGGACGAAAATTATATCGCAATGCTAATTGCGGCGGCAAGGAAAAATTTCAAACTTTCGCCGGACGCGGAAATTACTATTGAAATCAACCCCGGCACAGTCGGCGCAAATAAAATAGAAGTTTATAAAAAATGCGGCATAAACCGTTTTTCCGTAGGACTGCAGACGGCGGTCGACAGTCAGCTTGCCGATTTGGGCAGGATACACAGCCTTAAAGATTTTCTTCTGTGCGCAAAGCTTTTAAAGGGGGAAAATTTCAGCGTCGACGTAATGATAGGTCTTAAAAACCAGACCGTTTCCGATATAGAAAACACTATTGAAATCGCCGCGTCAAGCGGGGCAAGTCATATTTCCATGTACGCCCTCACGCCCGAGGACGGAACGCCGATATATACGGATTATTTAAACGGCGAACTCCCCGACGGCGACGAGGTGGCCGCACAGTACGAAGCGGGAGTAAAAAAGTTGAAATCGCTCGGCTTCGACAGATACGAGGTTTCAAACTTTTGCAAAAAGGGGAAGGAGAGCCGCCACAACCTGAACTATTGGCGGCGCGGAGAATATATCGGCTTCGGAGTTTCCGCTTCAAGCTGTATAAACAACGTGCGGTTTACGAACACCTTCGACTTGGACGAATATTTTAAGTGTATTCTTTCCGACAATTTTGCGGTGATAGACAGCGGTGAGGTCGACGGGACCGACCGCGAGGAGGAGTATATAATGCTTGCCCTGCGTACCGAGCGGGGTATAAACCTTGAAGAATACAAGTCGCTTTTCGGTAACGATTTTACAAAAAAATACGCCGCGCAGATAAAAAAGCTGGAAAGCGCTTTGCTTTGCGGCGGCGGATATTTGAAAATCAAGCCCGAAAAGCTGTTTGTGCAAAACGGGATAATAGTAGAGTTTTTTAGCTAAAATACTGCCGCGCGTTTAAAAACGCGCGGCGGTATTTTGTTTACGCCGCATTAAATTTATGCTATTATTTTTGCGGCGGCGGTTTTTTAAATTACTTGGCTGCGTTCCGGCAGTTATGGCGGTTCGGGTAACGCTATTTATTTGACACCGGCAGGTTTCTATTGCGATACCTATGTTTCACCTATATTAGCTGTGCGGCCTGCGACTCACGAAAAAGCGGTTGAACACACCGTCATTGTGCGCGAGCGTAGCGAAGCTTTGCGCACCTTATTGTCATGCTGAACGTAAGCGAAGCATCTATTCAATAAAATGGCGCAAAGCAACGCGAAGGATCTAATAATAAGATTCTTCGCCATAGGCTCAGAATGACGTATAAGGAATGACAAAGCGGGAAACTTATGCTACAATGTTGTCGGCGGCGGTTTTTTAAATTACTTGGCTGCGTTCCGGGAGCCATCTTGGTGCGTACGGTGCGCTATACCTTACGGCGTCGGGGGTGCAGTACTATGCTTACCCCGCGCGTTTGTTAGCTGTGCGGCCTGCGCTTTACAACAAAGGCTTCTCCTTGGGGAGAAGCTCCGCGAAGCGGTGATGAGGGGTTTTATTAATTTCCCCTCATCCGTCCTGACCTAACGGTCAGTCCACCTTCCCCCGA
>CAJTRW010000022.1:30258-33695 GCA_910578765.1 uncultured Christensenella sp. | reverse complement strand
TTAAGTCGGCGCGGAAGGGAATTACCCGTCCGCGCCGCTGATTTTATTAATAAATATTTTTTATAGGGTTATACGCTTTACTTTTCCGATTTAAAGTAATACAATGGGTTAACTCGTAACAAGGGGGGGTGAGAGATACGGTTAAAGCTAAAAGCAAATACAACTTGTTTTCTAACAAGGCGCTTGCCATGCTTATTATTCCGATAGTCATAGAGTCGGCGCTATCCATGTCCTTGGGCATGATAGACGGGCTTATGGCTTCGTACGCAAAGTCGGGCGCGGGCGACGACATACTCACGGCGATAACGGACGTTGACCAGATAGCAAACCTCATAATACATCTGTTTTCCGCGTTCGGCGTGGGCGGTGCGGTCATAACGTCGCAGTTTTTGGGCGCGGGGAAGACCGACGACGCAAACAAGAGCGCGAAACAGCTTGTCGTAATTTCGTTGTTGGTTTCGCTCGGGCTTATGGCGCTGTGTCTGGCGCTCAATAACCAGATTATCAATCTGCTTTTCGGCGCGGCGGGCGCGGAAACGTTGGATAACGCATATATCTATTTTTACATAATCGCGTGTTCGTTCCCCTTTGTGGCGGTGTTCAATTCCTGCGCGGCGCTTCTCCGTGCGCAGCGCAAAAGTCTTAACACCATGCTTTCGGGTATCATAAGCTTTTTCTTGAATATAGCGTTTAACGCCGTATTTATTTACGGTTTCAAAATGGGCATTGCGGGCGTTGCGTTGGGCACGCTTCTGGCGCGCATGTTCCCCGCCGTGTTCACCCTCTTTCTGATGACGCGGAAAAGCAATTTGGTCAGGATAAAGATATTCGAAAAATTCCGCTTCGACGGCGCGCACCTTAAAAGCATTTTAAGGCTTGCCGTTCCCAGCGGTATAGAAAACAGCTTTTTCCAACTCGGTAAAATACTCGTAATTGTTTTTATTTCGATAGCAAGCTACAACACGCTTATAGGCTATACGGAAGCGGGCGGGGCCATCTTCACCAATTACCAGACTTCCGCAAACTCCGTCGCCTATAATATAAATACGTTTGCCTCAATTATAGGCAACGGCATTAACACCGCCATACTTACCGTCATAGGTCAGGCGGTCGGCGCCGGAGATATCGGGCAGGTAAAATATTATATAAAGAAAATGTTGCTTATAGCCTACGTCGGCAACGCGTGTTGCGTGGCGGTGACTTTCGCTCTTTCGCCCGTGCTTCTCAATTTTTACAACGTTTCGGGCGAGGCGCGCAAAATAGCATGGCAATGTCTTGTCATGTGTCTGACAATCCAGTTCTTTACGTATCCTCTTTCGTTCGGACTGCCGGCCGTGCTTAAAGCCAATTCGGATATGAAGTACGTAATGGTAACCTCTATTTTTTCCATGGTTCTTATGCGCGTGCTTTTGTGCTATATTCTCACGTGCGACGCGGTGGGGCTGCATATGGGCGCAATGGGGCTTTGGATAGGAATGGTTTCCGACTGGTGTTTACGCGGATTGTTTTTCGGCGCAAGACTTCTTACGGGCAAGTGGAAGCGGTCGTCGGGGCTTTTGAGGGATTATCCAGTTTACGGCGAAATCGAAATTGCGGCAGAGCAAGCCGTTGCCGAAGCTTTCGGCTTAAAGGAGAACGAAGATGTTCCGTCAGATGTTTGAGGAAAAGTACATGCGCTTTCCGGACGGCAAGTCCAAGGCGCTTACATTCGGTTACGACGACGGGGTGAAAGCCGACAAAAGACTTGTGGCGGTTTTCGACGAATACGGGCTGAAAGGAACTTTCAATCTTAACAGCCGTCTTTTCGGTTGCGAAGGCTGGCACGGCAGACTTGACGAGGAGGAAACTTATTCTCTTTTCGCAAACGACCGGCACGAAGTGGCGTTGCACGGCGCGCGGCATATTTTTTTGGATAAGGTCCCCCTTGCGGAAGCGGTCAACGAAATAGTGCAAAACCGCGTATATCTCGAAAATAAATTCGGCCGCATAGTGCGCGGCTTGGCTTATGCATATAACGGATACAACGACGAAGTGATAAACGCTCTGAAATGCTGCGGCGTTTCGTATGCGCGTACGACGGAAAGCTCTTACGGCTTTTCGGTTCCGACGGACTGGTATCGGCTTAAACCCACATGCCATCATGCGGACGCCAGGCTCAGCGCGCTTGCGGATAAATTTTTGAATTGCTCGCCCGAGCAGGATTTTAAACACCGCGAGCCGTGGCTGTTCTATATCTGGGGGCACAGCTACGAATTCGACGACGGCAACAACTGGGATATAATAGAAAGCTTTGCAAAGCGAGTATCGGGGCGCAAAGATATTTGGTTTGCGACCAATGCGGAAGTTTACGATTACGTACAAGCCTACAAAAATCTCGTGTTTTCAATCGACGGCGAAAGGGTTTACAATCCCTCGCATATGCCCGTGTGGATTGAAATCCGCGGCAAGGTATATAAAGCGGAAGGCGGCGCGACATTGCAATTCGATAAAGAAGTTTAAAAATCGCTCTTGATTTTTTCGCGTCGGCGTTGTATTATTAAACGGAACAGACAAACGGGGGTAAAAAATGATTTTAGACAAATTTTCTTTAAAGGGCAAAGTAGCTATCGTCACGGGCAGCAATACGGGGCTAGGCCAGGGTATATGCAAGGCGTTTGCTGAAGCGGGTGCAAAGGTGGTCGGCGTTTCGCGCCGCCCCAGCACGGAAACCGCAGAAATGCTCGGTAATAACTTTTACAACGTTATTGCGGATTTAAGCTCTTGCGCGGTAATCCCGTCGGTGTTGAAGCAAACGCTGGATAAATTCGGCAGGGTCGATATTCTCGTAAACAACGCGGGCATTATCAAGCGTGAGGACAGTATCGACTTTTCCGAGGGAAACTGGGATTCGGTCATGAACGTAAATTTAAAGACCGTATTCTTCCTTTCGCAGGCTGTGGCGCGGCAGTTCATTGCGCAGAAGTCGGGCGGCAAAATAATCAATATCGCGTCCATGCTTTCCTATCAGGGCGGCATACGCGTTCCTTCCTACGCCGCAAGCAAGTCCGCAATTAAGGGAATTACCATGTCGCTTTCCAACGAATGGGCTAAATACGGCATAAACGTGAACGGTATAGCGCCCGGATATATGGCAACAAACAATACCGAGGCGTTGCGGCAGGACGGGGAGAGAAGCGCGGATATTCTCGCGCGTATACCCGCGGGCAGGTGGGGCACGCCGGAGGATTTGGAGGGCGCGGCGGTCTTTCTCGCGTCGTCCGCTTCGGACTACGTAAACGGCTTTACGCTTGCCGTGGACGGCGGCTGGCTGGGCAGATAACTTAATAACACCTAAGCCGGAGCTTTGCGCTTCGGCTTTATATTTTGTGAATTTTTATAAAATTTTGAAAATTTCTTTCATTTTTGTTTGTGTTTGAATAAAATTTATAGTATAATAC
>CAJTRW010000022.1:16081-30248 GCA_910578765.1 uncultured Christensenella sp. | reverse complement strand
GTGTGCACAGCACACGGCGATACACCCTTTTAGTTTAAAAAATTCAAAAGGGGAAATTATGAGTAAAAAATTGATGCGTGCAATTGCGGCGCTGCTTGCGGGGCTGGGTGTGTTTGCCTTTGCAGGATGTAAAAACAAAACCTCGCCGGAAGGAAACGGCAACAACACCGAAATAACCAACCCCGGGGGGAATACCGAAACACCGGGCACGAATCCCGGCGGAAATACCGAAACACCGGGTACGAATCCCGGCGGAAATACCGAAACACCGGGAACGAATCCCGGGGGGAATACCGAAACACCGGGCACGAATCCCGGGGGAAATACCGAAACACCCGGAACCGACCCCGATGGCGGAACAGATATAAAACCTCCGGTCATAGAAAACAAACCGATAACGGGCGCGGTTAAAATTACCGAGTCCGCCGGTCATTTGGAGTCGGCTTACGTCCTGTGGACGGCAGCGGAAAATGCGGCATGGTACAACGTGTACGTCAAGGGCGAAAGCGGAGATTACGTCAGGCTCGACGCTCCTTTGGTGCGCCAATATAAAGATTATTTCCGTGCGGACGCGGTCGGGCTTAAAGCGGGTACGTATTCCATGAAGGTCGTTCCCGTCGACGGTAAAGGGGAGGAAAGCGAACAATTCTCCTCCGAGGCAAAAGGAATAACCGTAATACCCCACACGCGCGAGGGCTACGCCTTTACGGGCGGCAACGTCCCCGGCGCGTATAATATGGACGGCACGCTGAAAAGCGGCGCGCAGGTCGTTTACGTAACCGCGGCAACCGCAAAGACGGTTAAAGCTACCGTAAACGGCGTCGAGCTGACGGGCTTCCAGTCTATACTGGACGCAAGAAAGCAATCGGCAGAGCCTATCAGCTTCCGCATAGTGGGAACGGTAAGTTTAAACGACCTCGACCATATTTCAAGCAGTGCCGAGGGTTTACAGATAAAGGGCGCCGGTGCGGCGGCTTCCAACAGAGCAACCTCCAATATAACCATTGAAGGCATAGGCAGCGACGGTACCGTAAACGGATTCGGATTTCTAATTCGCTATTGCAAAAACGTCGAGTTGAGAAATTTCGGCATAGTCAATTTTATGGACGACGGAATATCGCTCGATACCGGTAACTCCAATATATGGGTGCACAATCTGGATATTTTCTACGGCAGCGCCGGCGGGGATAAGGACCAGGCTAAGGGCGACGGCTCGCTCGATTCCAAGGGAACGGATTACTCCACGTATTCCTATAACCATTTCTGGGATAGCGGAAAGAGCAATCTTTTAGGCAACGGAAGTTCGGAATCCAGCGGCGAGGGCGGCGCGACGCATCTTTCTTACCATCATAACTGGTACGACCATTCCGACAGCCGCCATCCCCGTATAAGGATAGCGACGGTTCACGTATATAACAATTATTTCGACGGCAACTCCAAATACGGCGTGGGCGTCACCATGGGCGCAAGCGCGTTTGTGGAAAACAATTATTACCGTTCGACGGCCAACATGAAGCCTATGCTGTCCTCGTTGCAGGGGACCGATATCGCGCACGGCAAGGAAGGGCAAACCTTTTCGGGCGAAGCGGGCGGCATGATTAAAGCCTACGGCAATGCGTTTGACGGCAGGTACGAACTTTTGACCCAAAAGACTACGGCTTCTGACAATATTGACTGCTATGAAGCGGCTACACGTGACGAACAAGTTCCTTCAAGTTATGCAACGAAATCCGGCGGCACTACTTACAACAACTTCGATACGGCAAGCGGTTTTTATACCTACACGCCCGACACTGCGGAACAGGCGAAAGCCAACGTGGAAAAATACGCGGGCAGGGTCGGCGGCGGCGATTTGAAGTGGGATTTCGACGACGCAAAAGAGGACAGCAATTACAGCATAATTCCCGGGCTTAAAGCGGCGGTAACCAACTACAAGCCTACGGTTATTAAAATAGGCAACGTAGACGTAAGCGGCTCCACAGGCGGCAATCAGGGCGGAAGTACCGGAGGGGATACAAGCGGCGGCGACCAAGGCGGTAATCAGGGCGGCTCCGTCGGCGGCGGAGAACTGTCCGGCGACGTAACCCGTGTAGATTTTATAAAGTCAAACGCAGGCAATTACCCCGCAGGAATAACCGTAACGGGCAATTACAAATCGGGAACAAATTTCCTTAAAATGGAGTCTTCGACAAATGTTACGGTTACGGTTTCAAAGGATACCGTAATAACGGTGCACGCAAGCCTGGCGTCCAAAAAAATAAAGTTGAACGGCGAGTCCGTAACGCTTGACGCAAACGGAGAGTGTACAATTACCGTTAAAGCGGGAGAAACGCTTACAATAACCAAGGGCGACTCTATGGAATTGGAGTATATACTTTTAAATTGAATATAATTTAATAAAGGGCGAACGCTTTTGCGTTCGCCCTTTATTATGTTCGTGCCTATTGATAGTATCTTATTGCGTGTACGTCGCTTAACAGCTGTGAACAGGTTACGTTTGATTTAGCCAGTAAAGCGTTGTTTAAATTTACGCCGTCGGTCAAATCGGCAAGCTGTCCGCTTATTTCGCCAAGCTGTAAATTCACGGCGTTAAGTTGTGCGGATATGACCCTGCCGAGCTCTATTATAGTCGATTTAAGTTCCGCAAATCCGCGGCGGATCTCGTAACAAATCTGCTCGGTTGCCTGCGCAATAGTTTGCTGTATACGCTCGGTCTGCAACTCTCTGTCAACAAGTTGCAACGCCTCTTTTACGGTGTCGGCGCGGCGGGTTTCCAGCTCGAAAATCACAAGGTCCAAATGTTGCCAGTCCCGCTCGTCAAGTATAGGATTGAACCGCATTTGCAGCGCAGTGTAAAAGTCGCTGCAGCTCTGTTTTATAGGCGCTATTTTATCGTCTTTTTCCTTTAATATCGCCCTTGCTTTTTCTCTTACTTCGGGCAGTTTGTCAAGCATATCGGTTGCTTTGTATATTTTATTTTCCGCTTTCATTATTTCGCGTTTATGACTTTTTTTGTTGCTTATCGACATGCATAAAAAGACTATGCCGCAAATAAGGAAAGCAGAGGGAAATAATAAATAAAATACCATCATACCTGTTTGTACAGTAAATGAGACAGATAAAGAAATGGCGAATGTTAATGAAATAACTGCAAGTACAAAAAATACAATCGAAAGTATCAAATCTTTTTTTGCGTTTTGTTTATATTTTGCCCAATGGTCATCATACCAACCGTCGGAAACATTGTCTTTTATACGCTGTTTACCTTCTAATATACCTTGAAAATATGCGTCGCTTTCATCGGAAGCTAACCAACGGCTATAGGCTTTTTTACCTTTTAATTCATTTTTTTCTATGTGCGTAACCCAGCTTTTGGTGGCTTCTACCGTTTCGTCCGATTTTATCTCTCCGTTTTCGATTTTTGTTCGATAATTTTCTATATAATCGTAACGGGCTTGTATGTTTTTAAGTTCGGGGTAATAGACCTCATTAGTGTATCGGTTGCTGTGGTCGTAGCAGACTAAATCACCACAAAATTCATTGGCGTTTTGCATTAATTTTTCATCGCAGGCGTTTTCTATTGCCTGCGCTTTGTCGTATTCCTGCGATATTGCGGAAAGTCCCGCGCGCAGGGCGTAAAGTTCGTTTACAGCTTCTTCCTTTTCCATAAGTTTCTCCTTTGATTTCGTTTAAAATAAAAAATGCGTCTCAATTAAGAGACGCACCCCTATTCAAAGCAAATCTCCTAATTGCCGCTAAACAAAATCATTGGGTGTTTTCCGCATAAAGCTATTTTACAACCACAACGGAGAATTGCCGAAAGGCTATTCTTATTGTGGTTGTTATATTTAAAATTAATTCAAAAAAGCATACGCAATATTTTTCCGCATAAAAAAACGCGGAAACCTTTACACCCATTATTCAGATTTTGTTTAGCATAATAATTTTATCACATATCCGCGCGCTTGGCAAGCAAATTCTTTAAATTGGCGCAATGCCCTAAAAGTATATAAATATATCCGTTTTGTGTATGGAGTTAAAAACGGTAAAGGTCTATAATTAACTGGTAAAATAATGTAATTATAAAGAGGTTTGCAATGACTGTTAAAGAAAAAACCGACTCCCTTGTGGACGAGCTTGAAAACGTC
Organism: uncultured Christensenella sp.; assembly: GCA_910578765.1. Classification (GTDB taxonomy): domain Bacteria; phylum Bacillota; class Clostridia; order Christensenellales; family Borkfalkiaceae; genus Coproplasma. The sequence continues at coordinate 26,100 of CAJTRW010000022.1, read as the reverse complement.
GGCATAGTTCCCGTAATCAAACTCGATAAAGTCGAAAATGCGGAAAAGCTTGCGGCGGCTCTGCGCGACGGCGGAATAAACTGCGCCGAAGTAACTTTCCGTGCAAAGGGCGCGGACGAGGTTATCAAGCGCATGACCAAAGCGTATCCCGACATGCTTGTGGGCGCGGGCACCGTTTTGACGTGCGAGCAGGTCGACGCGGCTATAAAATCCGGCGCAAAGTTCTGCGTGGCGCCCGGGCTTAATCCCAAGGTCGTAAAACACTGCCTTGACAAGGGCGTTCCTTTCGCGCCGGGGCTTTCTTCCGCAAGCGAAATAGAGCAGGCGCTTGAATTGGGGCTCGACTTCGCCAAATTTTTTCCTGCGGAGCAAGCGGGCGGACTTCCGTACATAAAGTCTGTTTGCGGTCCCTATACGACTATGCGCTTTATGCCCACAGGCGGCGTAACCGCGGATAACCTTAACAACTACCTTGCATATAAAAAAATAGTCTGCTGCGGCGGAAGCTGGATAGTTCCCGCTTCTCTTTTGGACGCGGAGGACTGGGCGGGCATTACAAAGCTCTGCCGCGAGGCGATTGATAAAATGCTCGGCTTTACAATGGTACACGTAGGGCTAAACTGCGCCGATCCGGAAGAAGCGGAGTCCGTCGCGGACGAGTTTGACAAAGCTTTCGGCTTCACAAAAAAGGTTGGCAACAGCTCGGTATTTGCGGCGACTTATATGGAGATGATGAAAAAGCCTTTCCACGGGACTCACGGGCACATTGCGGTTGCGACCAACTCGGTCAAGCGCGCGCTGTATCAGCTTGAAAAAAGGGGATACAAGGTTATGGAAGGTTCGCAAAAGTACAATGCCGAGGGCGTTATGAACGTAGCGTATCTCGAACGCGAGTTCGGCGGTTTCGCCGTGCATCTCGTTTTGAAAAAGTAAGGAGAAGTATGAGAAAATTAACTATTAAACGCAAGAGCGCGCTGGCAAGCATTTTCGATAAAACGTGGTTCTATATAGAGGACGAGCAACACGGAAACAAATCCATAGAGTGCGTAAGGTGCCGCCTGTTCTGCGAGCTTAAAAACGGAAAAAGCTTTACGGGCGAAATAGAGGAAGGCAGGCTCAGGCTGTTCGCGGTGTCGGGCGATTTCAAAGGTATAGACAGCGAGCACGGCTATGCCTGGGACGTCTGCGTAATTGAAGCCGGCACGGAGGACGTGACGGTTTCGGGCAAGCGGAAAATGAATCCCGCGCAGGCAAATTGTTTCGAATTCGATAAATAAATTATAAAAATAAATTCAGGAGAAAAATATTTATGAAAAAAATCGTAACCATGGGCGAGATTATGCTTCGCCTTTCTACCCCCAACAATGAAAAGTTCATTCAGGCCGACGAGTTCGATATCAACTACGGCGGCGGCGAAGCGAACGTTGCGGTATCGTGCGCGAACTACGGACACAAAGCGGAGTTCGTAACCGCCGTGCCCGACAACGAGCTGGGCGAGTGCGCCGTCGCTTCCCTCCGCAAATACGGCGTTGAAACATGCCATGTCGCAAAGTGCGGCGAAAGACTGGGTATATACTACCTCGAAACGGGCGCTTCCGTAAGACCGTCCAAGGTGGTTTACGACAGGGCTCATTCGTCTATAACCACGGCGACCGAAAAGGATTTCGACTTCGACGCGATTTTCAAGGGCGCGGACTGGTTCCACTTTACGGGCATAACTCCGGCGGTTTCCGACAGCGCGGCGGCTTTGACGGAAGCGGCGTTAAAGGCGGCTAAAAAGCACGGCGTAACCGTTTCGTGCGATTTGAACTTCCGTAAAAAACTGTGGTCCAGCGAAAAGGCTAAAAAGGTAATGACAAACCTTATGCAGTACGTCGACGTATGTATCGGCAACGAGGAGGACGCAGACCTCGTCCTCGGCTACAAGCCCGGCGCGACAGACGTAACCAAAGGCGATTTGGAGCTTGCCGGTTATAAAGATATTTTCCAAAGAATGTGCAAGGACCTCGGCTTTAAATACGCCATATCTTCCCTGCGCGTATCCCATTCGGCTTCGGATAACGGTTGGTCGGCTTGCATTTACGAGGCAAAGAGCGGCGACTTCTATCATTCCAAGACGTATTCGCTTCATCCCATAGTAGACCGCGTCGGCGGCGGCGACAGCTTTGCCGGCGGCGTTATAACGGGCTTCCTTGACGGAAAGGATTTCAAGTCCGCGTTGGAGTTCGGCGTTGCGGCTTCCGCACTCAAACACACAATCCCCGGCGACTTTAACCTTGTTTCCAGAAAGGAAGTCGAAGCGCTTGCGGGCGGCGACGGAAGCGGCCGCGTACAGAGATAAATAACGTCATTCCGGACGACGTCGAAAAATCTGCGCCGTCACCGCGGCAAATATTAAAACGTAATTATAAAGGAATTTTATGCAAATAGCATTCCGCACGCACGATTTGGGCGTAAAAGGGCTTGACAACGCAATAAAAAAAGCGGGCGACTGCGGCATATCCGCGGTTCAGCTTGTTGCGTACAAATTCATGGACGAAATAAAATACGTTCCCGAAGCGTTGAACGCGGAAAACTCCGCGGCGATAGGCGGCGCGCTTAAAGCCGCGGGGATAAAGGTTCCGCTTATAGGCGCGTATTTCAACCCCGTTCATTCGGATAAAGCCAAAGTCGAAAACGGTAAAGCGGTTTTCAAAAGCTATTTAAAATATTCTTCCGCACTGGGTTGCAACATAGTCGGCTCGGAGACGGGTTCTTTCAACGACGACAAGTGGACCTACAATCCCCTTAACCGCACTGAGCGGGCTTTGGAAAGGGTTATAAACACCTTTAAAGAGCTTGCCGGTTACGCGAAAACGGTCGGTGCGTTCGTCGGCATGGAGGGCGCGGCGGGACACGTTTGCTGGAACGTTTCGACTTTGAAACGCGCCGTCGACGCCATAAATGCGGAAAACGTAAAAATTATTTTCGATATATACAACTATCTTGACGCCTCTAATTACGAAAAGTATCTTGAAATTTTAGACGAAGGGCTGCAAACCTTTGCGGGCAAAATAGTAGTTTTCCATATCAAGGACTGCGTGTTCGGGGACGGCAAGCTTAAACAGGTTGCTCCCGGTAAAGGAATGTTTGACTTCGATAAAATTTTAAGCAAAATCAAGGCTTACGATAAAAACGCGACGCTCGTGCTGGAAGGCACGACGGGCGACGATATTATTCCCTGTACTCAATTTATCCGTAACAAGTGGAACGGTCTATAACCGCTTAGCCTTGTCTTGCCGGGCATCGGCTAAGTATCCGGAACAGATTCCGCAAGCCACGGATTGACAATTAAATGCGTTTCGCGCACATTTCAAATTTTTAAGGAGATTTTATGAAATTCGATATCAGATATGCCAATCACCCCGACGACTCCAAACGCTACGGCACTATGGAGCTCAGGGAAAAATATTTAATAAAGTACCTGTTCGAGGAGGACGAAATTTTACTTACCTATTCGCATCAGGACAGAATAATCGCGGGCGGCGCAATGCCCGTAAAGGAAACGCTGTCTCTCGGCACGTTTAAAGAGCTTGCGACGGGGTACTTCCTCGAAAGGCGCGAGATGGGCGTAATAAATATCGGCGGCGCGGGCGTTATCACGCTTGACGGCAAAAAATACGATATCGGCTTTAAAGAAGGTATTTATATAGGCATGGGTACAAAACAGGTGGAATTTACTTCCGCAGACCCTAAAAATCCCGCCAAATTTTATATAAATTCCAGCCCCGCGCACAAAGCTTATCCCACCGTCAAAATAGTTAAACCGGTAGACGGCAAACCCGCGCCCGAGGGGGTTAAGTACTGCGTGCAAAGACACCTCGGAACCGAGGCGGGCATGAACAAGCGCACTATAAACCAGTTCATTATCGGCGACGTGTGCGAAAGCTGTCAGCTTGCCATGGGCATGACCGAGCTTGCCGAGGGGAGCGGATGGAACACCCTGCCCAGCCACACGCACGAAAGAAGAATGGAAGTTTACATGTATTTCGAGCTTCCCGAAACGGAAGCGGTTATTCATCTTATGGGCACCCCGCAGGAAACGCGTCATATAATTATGCACAACGAACAGGCGGTCATTTCGCCCAGCTGGTCCATTCATACGGGAATAGGCACGCATAACTATACGTTTATCTGGGGCATGTGCGGAGAAAACCAGACCTACGACGATATGGACAATATCGCCACGAAAGATTTAAAATAAGAAAAATTAATAGGGGAAATTAATAAAATGGCACAACTCTTATTTAAAGACGTAAACAAAGTTTATCCTAACGGCTATCATGCCGTGCATGATTTCAATATGGAAATCAAGGACGGAGAATTTATATGTCTTGTAGGCGACTCGGGCTGCGGTAAGTCTACCACGCTCAGAATGATTGCGGGTTTGGAGGACATCACCTCGGGTGAATTTTACATCGACGGCAAGCTTGCCAACCAGATGTCCTCGCGCGACAGAGGTATCGCAATGGTATTCCAGTCATACGCGCTGTACCCCCATCTTACGGTGTATGAAAACCTTGCCTTCGGTCTCACTCTCGAAGGAATCGACGCTGATATTATCGAGGAAAAAGTGCAGGCAACGGCAAAAATACTCGGTCTTACGGATTATCTCGAAAGATTCCCCCGCGCGCTTTCCGGCGGTCAGTGCCAGCGCGTAGCGGTCGGCCGCGCACTGATAAGAAAGGTTAATATATTCCTTATGGACGAACCTTTATCCAACCTCGACGCAAAACAGCGCGTTACCATGCGTTCGGAAATCAAACAAATTCACCGTTCGGTCGGCGCGACGACAATTTACGTCACCCACGACCAGACGGAGGCGATGACCATGTCGGACAGAATAGTCGTCATGAAATCCGGCGGCTACGTCCAGCAGATAGGCACCCCGTACGAGCTGTATTTCTATCCCAAAAATCTTTTCGTCGCAGGCTTCATAGGCGAGCCCCCCATGAACTTTATCAGGGGCGTCGCGGAGGGCGGCAAATTCAAGGGCTGCGGATTGGAATTTGATCTTGCTCCCATAGTAAAGAACGTCGCTTCCGTAGAGGGGAAAAAGATTGTTTTTGCTTTCAGGCCGGAGGCTATAAAGCTCGGCAAAGCAAATAAAACTTCGTTCGCGGTTAAATCCAATGTAGAGCTTACCGAGCTTCTCGGCGACACCACCAACGTATACGCGACCGTCGGCGAGGGCGACGAAAAGGTAAACGTTATCCTTAAAGTAAACCCTCACGACACACCCGCAATGGGCGACGAATTCACCTTCAACGTTCCCGTTGCCGCGGCTTATGTTTTTGATGCGGAAACGGAAGAAATAGTCGAAAACGACGTAAAAAGACATTAAAATATTTCGTGCAAATTAAGACGTTTGAAGGCGTCTTGATTTCCGCAGTTCAATAGAAAAAATACAGGAGTGTTTCATGGAACAGTTAAGTAAAAAATTATATTCCAAGCCCGAAAGACCTATAAAAATAATGCAGTTCGGCGAAGGGAATTTCCTCCGCGCCTTCGTTGAGTGGATAATTCAGGACCTCAACGACAAGGGCGCGATTAACGCGGGCGTCGCGGTGGTTCAGCCCATGCCCTTCGGCAGAGTAAAAGACCTTGCCGACCAGGACGGGCTTTATACCCTGCGTTTGGAGGGTATCAACAACGGCGAAAACGTAAAATCCAGCAGGATAATAGACGTTATCGGCGATTGTCTCAACCCCTTTACGGAGTATGAAAGATTTTTAAAATACGGCGAAAGCGAGGATTTGCAGGTAATAATTTCCAACACAACGGAAGCGGGCATCGCGGTAGACCCCGAGGATACCGACTTTACGCAATGCCCCAAAAGCTTCCCCGGCAAGCTTCTCGCCCTGCTTAAAAGAAGATACGACCGTTTTAAAGGCGACCCGAACAGGGGGCTTGCCATTATCCCGTGCGAGCTTATAGACGACAACGGAGACGAGCTGTACCGCTGTCTTACCGAGCTTGCCGAAATAAACAAAATGGACAAAGAATTTATAAAGTGGATGCAGACGGCAAACAAATTTACGTCCACGCTTGTCGACAGAATAGTTCCGGGCTATCCCAAAAACGAAATAGAACAAATTCAAAAGGAAACCGGCTATATAGACAACAACGTCGTAAAGGGCGAAATTTTCCACCTTTGGGTGCTTAAAAAGCAACCTCTTGTGCAAAAATATCTTCCCGCGGACAGCACGGGGCTTAACGTGATTTTTGCGGACGACATTCATCCCTACAAACAGAGAAAGGTCAAAATTTTAAACGGTTCGCACACGGCTATGGTTCCCGTTGCCTATCTTTGCGGAATAGACACCGTCGGCGAAGCGGTAAACGACAAGACCATAGGCAAATTCGTGCGCGAGTTCGTGTTCGAAGAAGTCAATCCCACAATAGATTTGCCGCAGGACCAGATGACCGCTTTCGCGGAAAGCGTAATAGAGAGATATAAAAATCCCTATATCCGTCACGAGCTTATGTCCATAGCGCTCAACTCGACGACTAAGTTCAGGACAAGGCTTTTGCCCACGCTTACGGATTACGTCAGGATAAAGGGTCAACTTCCCCAACGTTTGCTGTTTGCTTTTGCGGCGCTTGTGCAGTTCCACAAGGGCGTGCGCGGAAGCGAGAAGATAGCGCTTAAAGACGATGCGGCTTTCCTTGAAAAATGGACCAAGCTTTGGGCGGAGTTTAACGGTGACTACGACAAACTGGCGCGCGAAGCTCTCGGTTGGGTCGAAGCATGGGAAACGGACATGAACAAAATTCATCCCGAAATCACATCGACAGTTGCAAGATATTTAAGGGCAATGGACACTAAGGGCATGAATGCGGCTTTGGAATGCTTCGTTTCGGGCTGCAACGGCGCCTGCAAATAAGGGGAGCGTACTTTGAAAAAGACAATCGTAATAAATCCCCGCGACAACGTTGCCGTAGCCCTGACGGACTTGAAAAAGGGTGAAACGCACGAGGGCGTCGCGCTTACGGAAGATATTACCAAAGGGCATAAATTTGCGCTGAACGATATATCCGTCGGCGAACAGATTATAAAGTACGGCAACCCGATTGCCCGCGCCACTGCGGACATAAAAGCGGGCGCGCACGTGCATACCCACAACGTAAAGACCAATCTTTCCGAAAATCTGGAATACGTTTACGACAAAATTCCCACGCCGCTTAAAAAAGTAACGCCGCGTAAAGTAAACGTTTACAAGCGGGCAAACGGCGACGTCGGGATAAGGAACGAGCTGTGGGTAATTCCCACGGTCGGCTGCGTCAACGGTCAGGCTAAGCTTATTGTCGAAACCTTTAAAACGCGCTACGGCACGTACGGCTTTGACGGGGTGTTTACGTTCACGCATCCTTACGGCTGCTCGCAGCTTGGCGACGACCATGAAAGAACCAAGCTTATTTTGCAGAAAATGGTGCGGCATCCCAACGCGGGCGGCGTGCTCGTTCTGGGACTTGGTTGTGAAAACAACCAAATGTCCGCCTTTAAAGAGGGGTTGGGCGACGTAGACGAAAAGCGCGTCAAATTCATGGCTTGTCAGGAAGTGGACGACGAAATAGAAAGCGGCGTCGCGCTGTTGAAGCAGATAGCCGACGTTATCAAAAACGACAGGCGCACGGAGCAGGATATTTCCTGCCTGAAAGTGGGTTTGAAGTGCGGCGGAAGCGACGGGCTTTCGGGTATTACGGCAAATCCGCTAGTAGGCAGATTCTCCGACTATATAGTTTCCGCCGGCGGCACGACGGTGCTTTCCGAGGTGCCCGAAATGTTCGGTGCGGAACAGCTTCTCATGAACAGGGCGAAGGACGAAAAAGTTTTCGGCAAGACCGTAAAGCTTATAAACGACTTTAAGGACTATTTCCGCCGCAACGGTCAAACCGTTTACGAAAATCCCTCCCCCGGCAATAAGGCGGGCGGAATAACCACGCTTGAGGATAAGTCGCTGGGCTGTACCCAAAAATCGGGTTCCGGTCCGGTGGAGGACGTTGTTTTCGACGACGGCTACGTGACGGCAAAGGGGCTTAACCTTTTAAACGGTCCGGGCAACGATATGTGCGCGGTGACGAATATCGCGGCGGCAGGCTGCCATCTGGTTCTGTTTACCACGGGGCGCGGCACGCCCTTCGGCGGCTTTGTCCCCACGCTTAAAATAGCAACCAATTCCGAGCTGGCGGCAAAAAAGAGCAACTGGATAGACTTCAACGCGGGCGCGGTGCTGGAAAGCGACTTCGACGTCCAGCTTGAAAATCTTATAGATCTTGTAGTGGATACGGCAAACGGCAAGCTTGCCAAAAACGAAATTAATCAAACCAAAGAAATTGCAATATTCAAAACGGGGGTAACGTTATAATGGCAACCGAAAAGAAAAACGCAGCGGCAAAACCCGCGGCAAAGACAACAAAGACGGCGAAAGCCGCAACCGCGGCTAAAACCGCCAAGACGGTTAAAACCGCGGCTAAAAAAGCGGTAAAGACGGAGGTTAAGGCGGTATCGCAGGTCAAGCCCTTCATGGACGCGGACTTCCTTTTGGACACGGAAACGGCGAAAACGCTTTATCACGATCACGCCGAAAAGATGCCTATTATAGACTATCACTGCCATCTTCAACCCAAAGAGATTTACGAGGATAAAAAATTCAGAAATCTTGCCGAGGTATGGCTTGGCGCCGGCGACAGATACGGCGACCATTACAAATGGCGCGCTCTCCGTGCGCGCGGATATTCGGAAGACTCTGTTTCCGGCCCCGACGACGATTATAAAAAATACATGCAGTTTGTAGAAAGCATGCCCTATTTCGTCGGCAACCCGCTTTATCACTGGTCTCACCTGGAAATGCGCAGATACTTCGGCATAGAGGAAGTTATCAATCCCGCCAACGCGCAGGTAATATGGGACAAGGCGAACGCCGTCCTCGAAACGCTTACCGCACGTGAAATGATGTATAAATTCAACGTCAAAACGGTCTGCACGACGGACGACCCCGTCGACAGTCTCGAGTGGCACAAAAAGATGAACTCGGACGAAACTTTGAAGGTTAAAGTGCGTCCGGCGTTCCGCCCCGACAAGGCGATAAACGTAGAGCTGTCCTGGTTTGCGGACTGGGTAAAACAGCTGGGCAACGTAGTCGGCAAGCGCATAAAGGATTTGCGCGGACTTTGCGACGCGCTTGCGGAAAGAATAAAGTATTTCGACGAAATGGGCTCGAAGCTTTCGGACCACGCTCTCGACGTAGTGCATTACGCACCCGCGACATATGCTGAAGCCAATAAAATTTTCTTAAAGGGTCTTAAAGGTCAGCCAGTAACGGAAGCGGAGCAGGACAAGTACAAGGGCTACATACTCGTATTCCTCGGCAAACAGTACGCTAAGTACGGCTGGGCACAGCAATACCATATAGGCGCGCTCAGAAACAATTCCAAAAGCATGCTGGCTAAAATCGGACCGGATACCGGCTTCGACGCAATAGAGGACAGCGTGTATATGGAAAAGCTTTCCGCGCTTTTGGGAGAGCTGGACAAAGACGGCAATCTGCCCAAAACCATACTTTACTGCCTCAACCCGCGCGACAACTACGCTTTGACCGTGCTTGCGGGTTGCTTCCAGAAGGAGGGTGTAAAGGGCAGGGTACAGGTCGGCACCGCGTGGTGGTTCTTGGACCAGCAGGACGGCATGAGGCAGAATCTGGAAACGCTTATGCAGGTAGGGCTTGTGGCTCAGTCTGTGGGCATGCTTACGGACAGCCGTTCCTTCCTCGCTTATCCCAGACACGAGTATTACAGAAGACTGCTGTGCCAGATGCTCGGCAGATTGGTGGAAAGCGGACAGTACCCCGCTTCGGAAATGGAAACTCTCGGCAAAATAGTAGAGGACGTATGCTACAACAACGCCGCGGAATTCTTCGGCTTTAACGGGGATTGATATTATAATAAACAACGCTTAACAAAATAAAACGCCCCCCCCC
>CAJTRW010000022.1:9267-16071 GCA_910578765.1 uncultured Christensenella sp. | reverse complement strand
GCATTTTGGGGTCGGGGGCGTTAAAATATAATAGATCATTAAAAAACATTTATATTCCGGCGCGCGTTTTTTTAACTCTGTTAATTATATAAAGCTTAAAGGCGTTTACAATAATCGTCAAAAATTACCTTTAATGTCATTAAATTTACATTCGCATGCATTTATAATGTCATTTGCCTGTTCTGCCGTAAGCTCGGCAGACCAGTCGACGGGCGAAGCTTTAAAATTGCATTTTAAATTGTAATAGGCAAATCTTGCGGTCTTGTCGCGTTCCGTGTCGTTCCATTTATCGAAAAGCGCGGGGGCGATATGTCCGTCCAGACGGCAATTTATAAAACTGCACTTGCCGAAATCCCGCCAGGGGCGGGCAAGATAAACATTTTCTTTTCCCGCGCCGCCGTCCGTAAAGTCGCAGTCGATAAAGCTGAAAGCGCGTTTTTCGCCAAGAGAATGGGCCGGCGCGGCAACGTAACCGACCCCTCTTTCGTCGTGAACGGATACAAAACGGCAGCTTTTGAAATATGCTTCCGAGCAACCGAAAACATAATCCACGGTGCCGTAAATGTTACAGCGGTTAAAAAAATGCACATTCGCGCCCTCGCGGTAAAGCTGCCTTCGAGGGATAAAGCCGCGGTAGCGGACGACGAGGTCGTCGGGGAAAGGGGAAAGAAAAAGCGTGTCCTGCGTTGATTTGAGATTTATATTTTCCGCATAAAAATTATCGCCGTGTACGGACAGCGCCACGCACTGCCCTACCTTTTCGGGCTGCGTGTTGGTGTTTTCCACGGTCAGGTTATAAAGCCGCACGTTGTTTCCCGTAACGCACAGGGTATACGTGCGGAAAGTGTTGTATTCCTTGCCGTCGGCATGTATTTTTTTTGCGTAGTCGCCGTACGACAAAACGGTTGTTTCACGGTCCTCGCCGTAAACGGTAACGTTATCGGCGCATATCTCCGTTTTTTGTCTGTAAACACCCTTCGCCAGACGTATTTCCGCGGGGCCTTTTAACCCCGAAAAAGCCTTTTGCAGGTCGTCCTCAGGGGTTAAATACAAAATTTTCATTGTGAAACTCCTTTAAAATTTACGTGAATATTGTATCATAAAATTTTTCGTGAAACAATCAAAAAAATATTGATTTTTAAAAACTGCTATGATATAATGTTTAGGCTAAGTGTAAAAAAATAACATTTTCTACCCAAAAAAGTGTGCGAACAGATAAAATATGCGTAAAAACGGTTCAAGAATGATATCAATAAGGCAATATCGCCTGACAGATCTGTTTTTATTCGCGGTTATTCTGGTCGTGTTCGAGCTGGTCGTGCATTTCGCATATAAAAGGTTCGGCGGGGGGCCGCTTACTTTCACTTTTTCGCCGATGGCGCCTATAGTGCTGATGGTTATGATGCGCTGGGGCTGGCCGTCCGTGTTTTATGCTTTGGGCGACGGGCTTTTGTATTGCCTGCTGAATCTCAAAACCGCGGGGTTTTCAAACGACTGGTTTGCCGTATATATAATAGGAAATGCGTTTATAATGCTTCTTCTGCTTATGACAAGGTTTGTCGGCAAGGAGAGGATAAGGAAAAAGTGGTATTTTTCCGCACTGTTTCTTTTGGCGGGCTGGGTGTCTGTGGTTGTCGGAAGAACGGTTCTGGCGGTGTGCTTCGGTTACGGTTTCGTGCCCTCGCTTGTCGGGCAGCTGCTTGACGTAATGTCTTTGGCGGTCGGATTGGTAATAATTCTCATAGTGCGCCGTCTGGACGGAATGTTCGAGGACCAGAAACATTATCTGAAAAGACTGGACGACGAGCGGAAAGAAAAACAGCGCCGCGACACTTTCGGCGACGAGCCGATAGAATTGGACGAACAAAGTCTGACGGCGTTGAAGCGTCACGACGACGACTTATATAACTAATAAGGTAATATGCGGGTAACCGCTTACAAATAACAGGATATCTAAGCTATATGGAGGAAAATCTTGATGTTCAAACTCAAATGTGACGATTTCCTTGACTACGACGAGGCGACGGGAACTTATTCCATGTCCGCCGAACAGCAGGTAAGGGACGAAACTGAGCGGAACAAATGGAAGACAACCGGCTTCACGCTGTTGAAGGACTGGCGACTGTATCTCATGCTTGTGCCGATGATACTTGTCTACGTACTGTGGAAATATCTTCCCATGTACGAGCTTACGGCGGCGTTCAGGTACGGCGATTACGAATTGACAACCGACCGTCCTTGGGCGGGCATAAGCAATTTCCAGAATATTTATTTCGGCGCTAATGCCGCGGCTTTCTGGCAGGCTTTCAGGAATACGTTTATAATCGCGTTCTACGGTTTATTATTCGGATTCCCTATGCCGATAATTCTCGCGCTGTTTTTCAACGAGGTTAAATCCAATATAGCAAGATCGATAATGCAGGTGTGCGTATACCTGCCCAAATTTATTTCGACAGTTATAGTCACGTCGCTTACGCTTGCGCTTTTCAGCGGCAACGCCGCCGGCGGTCAGATAGGCGTCGTTTCCCAGCTTGTCGGTAAGATATTCAAATCATCAAAAATGTTACAGGCAAGCCTTGACGGCGGACTTGTATATACAATTCAATACTTCCGACCTATATACATAATTACCGATATATGGGAGCATGCCGGTTACGACTCTATCGTGTTCTTTGCCGCGGTAATTGCGGTTTCGCCGACCTCGTACGAGGCGGCGCAGATAGACGGCGCGGGCAAAATGGCGCAGATGAGATACGTCGTTATTCCCAGTATTCTTTCAACGGTAGTAATAATGCTTATCATGAAGATAGGCGGACTGCTTTCCGTAGGTTACGAAAAGCTGTATCTGCTTTGCCCCGACTCGACTTACGGCAACTATGCGGTTGCGACGGTTGTGTCCACTTGGGCGAACGCGCAGGGCAACTATCTGACGCAGGCTTTCGGTATCGCCGGCGAAATGACAAACAACCTCATAGGTATGATACTTGTCATAGGCGCAAACACGATAGCAAGAAAAGCTTCCGACGTGTCGCTGTATTAAGGAGGGGGAGAATACAATGAAAAGAAAAATAGAAGTCAGCGAGCTGATATTCAAAATTATCGCGTATTTTTTCCTTATCGTGTTCGCCGCTCTTTGCATATATCCTTTGATCTTTGCGTTAAGCTCTATGTTCAGTAGTTTTGACGCGGTTCGAAATAACGAAATTGTGCTTTGGCCGACCGGTAAGTTACAAATCGAAGCGGCAAAATACGTGTTCAACAGCTCCCGCTTCTGGGTAAGCTATTCCAATACGCTGTTTGTTACGTTTATCGGTACTATCTGGTGTCTTATTTACTCGATACTCGGCGCGTACGCGCTCTCCAAAAAGAGACTTATGGGCAGACACGGGTGGAACTTCTTCCTCGTATTCACCATGTGGTTCTCGGCGGGCGTTGTTCCCCAGTTTTTAAACTACCAGTCGACCGGCAGAGTAATGGCTACCATTTTTGCGGGTAGCACGAATATGTCCGATATCGACCTTAAATGGCTGATAGTTCTCGCCATGGGTATGAACGCAACGAACATAGTACTTTTAAGAAACTCTTTCGAGGGTGTGCCTTCGGAAATAGAGGAGGCGGCGCGCATAGACGGCGCGACAGAGCTTCAGATACTTACCAAAGTATACATACCCATGAGCAAGGCGACAATTGCCACGGTTGCGCTGTTCTTCGGAATTTCGCGTTGGAACGGTTACTTCTGGGCATACAAGGTAACCAATGCGGCGGGGCAAAACTATTCCTGGCCCGTACAGGTTTACATGCGTGACTTCATACAGCTTAACACGGCACTGACAGGCAAGTATTCGGTGGACGACGCTTGGGAAGTTGCCGATATAGGCAAGGCTACTTCGATAGCGTACTCCATGGTTGTATTTGCTATGATACCCATACTCGTCATTTATCCCTTCATACAGAAGTATTTTGCGAAGGGCGTAAATATGGGCGGCGTAAAAGAATAATAAAATGGATTTTAATGCGGGGCAATCCGTAATTGAAATAAAATATAAGGAGAAAAAAATGAACAAATCTAAAAAACTCGCCTTTGCCGCAGTTGCCGTGGTAATGGCAGGCGCAATGGCGGCGTCCATTGCGGGTTGTAAGGACAAGAATAACAACAAGAATGACTTGAGTGTTAATCTTGACGCTAACAACCAATTAACTTACGCCGCAGGTACGACAATTAAAACCGCATTGGGTTATAACAGCGACGTTACAGGCATTAAGTATACCAATACCCAAATTCAGAAGGTTGCCGATTCGGCTACTGCCGATAATATGACCTATGCGGGTAAGAGGTATGTATCGGGCGATCTTAAACCCGCTTGGCAGGCGCTTACTTCTACGCTCGGCATTAACGTAGTTGACGAGTTTGCCGGTAAAGCCGCCGAAGCAGGTACTCATATTTCTTATCTTAAACAGAACAACAAATTGGGCGAATATTCGCTTATAACCGCTTCGTCGGATACGATACTTTCTGAAGATTCCAACACTTGGGTCGACATAAACAAGTATCTCGATTATATGCCCAACTATAAGCAGTTCCTTGAAGAAAACGCCGTTACGCGTATGTCCGTTACCGCAAACACCAATACCGGCGCAATGTATATGGTTCCTTACTTCGACGGTAACAACGATATCGAAAAGTACGTTCTCATGCGTAAGGACATAGTTGAGAAAATTCTCGACGCGACAGACCTTACTCCCGCAGTGGGTACGTTTGCTTCGCAGGCGAATACCAAAAACAAAGACGAGAAGAAAGGCGTGGTTACCGTTGTCGGCACTTCGCACTCAGTAGAGTCCTTCATGGGTAAGACCGCTGCGGACAATTACACTATAAAAGTAACCGATCCGGCAGCTTTAAGAGCGGCGGATACGGCGGCGGGAGAACTCAGCTTCGGCAACAATCTTTCCTACGTAACCGAATCCAAGAAAAATGATACCGTAGAGCTTACCGTTGACTACGGCGCCGTAATAGCGGCATTGCAGGACAGCAGTTCCGCGCTTTATCAGGCGGCTGCCGCTCCTTTAGGCTCCACCGCGGTACAGACGGCTTCCGGCAATATCGTAGATATTCAAAACCAGATGATAGACGAGTCTAAAGGCACGGTTACGGGCGCGCAGCTTACTAAGGTTTTGCAGGAATACATAAAAGTAGCTTATCATAAGACGGGTGAAAGCACTCCTTTCTATTCCAAGCTTTCCGACGTATTCAACAGCGCTTATGCGGCTTGGGACGTAGACCTTTACGTGGCTTTCGGCAGAGCGTCAATGGCAAGCGGCGGACTTTTGGGCGAATCTTCCAAGGGCGAAGCGGCATATTTGCTTGCTCCGCGTACCGGCTTCACCAACAGAACTTACGATGTAGCTTCTATGGCGGGAGAACTTTACGGCGTGCGCGGACTTACGTCCAGATATACAACCTTCTACGCTTACATAGATAAAGAGGGCAATATAAAGGACGCGCGTAACGAAACCGCTTATTGGAACGCGCTCGAAAATATGAGCAAGCTTGCAAAAGAAGGCCTTTATTATACCGGCGCTGGTCAAACCGACGGTCTTTTATCTATAGCAAATAATGAAACAAATCCCGGTATCCAGGTTTACAGCTCTACAGACTACGTGCAGACGCAGACCCGTCTTGCAGGCTACTCGGTAGACGGTCAGCTCAATAAAAAGATAGAGGCTGGCTACAATTACGCGCCTATCCTTACCCCCGTATCCAGATGGGACGTTAATGGTGACGGCACTGCGGAAAAAGTAATGCGCTTTACCGAAAGCTGGCGCGGCGTCAAGAACGGCGGACTTTGCATCCCCAAGGCGGCTGTCAGCGGCAATCCCGACAAGCTTTCCGCAACGCTTAAAGTTATAGACTGGATGTTCTCAAACGACGGACAGATAGTAATGACGTACGGCCCCTTCTCCAAGGCGGGCAACATAACCAGAGAGCAGGGAAAAAATGAAAACGCCGACTACGGCACTTGGTACGGCAAGCCTGCGGATAAAACTCTTGACCAGGCTAAGACGGAAGGCATTGTAGAAACGGTTGATAACGTTCAGTACAGAGTAAAAGAGGAGTATCAGGGACTTTACTTCTGCTTCGAAAACAAGCTTTACAGCGGTACTTATTATAACGGTAAACAGGTTCCTACCACTACGGACGAGGTCATGACCGAGCTTATGGCTATAAACGAAGGTAAGTTCACGGACCATGCCCGTCAGTACATAGGCTCCGCACTCAACTTCGGCAACAAGGACCAGGGCTTCGAAGCTCAGTGTACCCCCACATGCGGACTTGTAGGCGCCAATATCTGGGCTATAGCAAAGGTTAACGGAACGATAGTTTACCCCGTTGCAGGGCTCGTTAACGACTCGGAATACGGTTATTGGAGAACGTTGGTTCCCACCGTTCTTCCTTTCACCGACGCGCAAACTTCGGCAATGAAGACCAATTACCAGAAGGTTACCGGTATGGGTGGAGCAAAAGCTGCAGAATATTACTTCTATGCGAACGGCAGTGCAAATGGTAATATCCTTACCGACATTATGTACTACGGCTTCGATACAAGCAAAGAGTTCACCGGCGTAGGCGGTGCGATACCCGGCAACGCACAGGGAATAATTGCTTTGCTTAACACGAACGGAATGCAGCAGGTTGACGGCTTCATGGAAAACGCATGGGGCAAAATTAAGACCTATTATACAGCAAATTTAAACAAATAACAGACAGGTTGTAAAAAAATCAAGTGTTTTACCGGTGCGGCCCCC
>CAJTRW010000022.1:0-9257 GCA_910578765.1 uncultured Christensenella sp. | reverse complement strand
GCCTTCGGGCGGGCGCATGAGGTAAATTAATCGGGGAATTGACATGAAAATTCAGATGAGGTTCCAAAAAATCTTTATGCTGGTCGCGCTTATCATTGCGGCGCTGTCCGCGGTGTACGCGTTGCTGTTCTGTAGCGGGACTTTGTTCCAGATTCACCAGAACGCTATATTGTACAACACAAAGAGCGGTGAGGAAACCGTTGCCGGCATCAAAGATTTATACGAAGCGTCTCAGGGCGTAAGCGATACGCTTTTGATAATGGGTATAGTCATGATATTGGTTGTAGCACTCAACTATATTACGGGTACCGGTAAAAGACGTAAGTATTACGTTACCAATTATGTTTCCATAGGCATTGCAATCGCATATTCTTTGACGCTTGCTATTGTAATTATAGCGCTTGTAGTCAATTGTCAGTCTTTGGTTGACAAAATAGACTGGGTTGCGGCTAAGGACGAATTCGAAAGCATGATTCCCGGCGAGTGGAAGTATACTACCTGGACTTTGCCTACGGGTTATGCTATGGCGGTTCTTTTATTGCTGGTATGTGGAGGATTTGTCGCTAATCTCGTCTGGAAAATAAAACTTATGCAAGGCGAAAAGAAGCTTCTTGAAAGCGGTCTCGTCAGGGAGGTTGCATAATGGAAAAGAAAACTCCTAACCAGATTATAATAAACCATGACATAATGCGCTACAAGAAAAACAAATGGGCGCAGGTGTTGGCTATTTTAGGTTTGGTATTCAACTGTCTGTATTTCATGCTTTTGTATGCTTATACCGACGAACATTTCAGGACAATTACTATAGGATTTTCCGTAATTCTGACGCTTATAGTTTTGCTTACGGTTTTCTTGTCCTCGGAAAACGTTAAAAACTATAACAAGACCTACTGCATAGTATTGTTTGTGGTGGCGGCGTTCCAGATTTTACGTATATTCGGTTATCCTCTCTACGGGCTTAACCATAAAATATTGACTGCGGGTTATTTCGGCTTTTATCCTACACCCGACCAAAGCTGGGTTGAATTTATAATACTTTTAGTTTATCTCCTCGCGTCGGCGGCATGTCTGATAGGCGCCGGCGTTATAGGAATCATTCAGTCGGTCAGACTTCAGAAACATATAAAGAAAGTCGAATCGGGCGAAGTGGATATTACCGCTGTTGTAAAAGCAATGGAAGCGGAAGACGAAGCTAACGCGGTCGCCGCTAAAACCGCGGCGGAAGAAGCGCTGAAAGAAACGGAAGAAAAAATTACGGCTTCCGGTAACGGTGAGGTGTAAAATGCCCGAGGTAAATATTCAGCATCTCGACAAAATTTATGACGGCGGCGTTCAGGCTGTTTACGATTTTAATCTCGATATTAAAGACGGCGAATTTATCGTCCTTGTCGGACCGTCCGGTTGCGGCAAGTCCACGACGCTAAGAATGGTCGCCGGTCTCGAAGATATAACAAAGGGCAGTCTTATCATAGACGGTAAGGACTGCACAAAAGAACCGCCCAAAAACAGAGATATAGCAATGGTTTTCCAGAACTACGCTCTGTACGGGCACATGACTATTTATGAAAACATGGCGTTTTCATTGACCCTCCGCAAGGAAAATAAGGAAATAATCCACAGAAAGGTTATGGCGGCGGCGGAGATTCTCGATTTGAAATCTCAGCTTAATAAAAAGCCCAAACAGCTTTCCGGCGGACAGCGCCAGCGTGTTGCTATGGGCCGCGCTATCGTCCGCAACCCCAAGGTGTTCCTGTTTGACGAGCCTTTATCCAACCTCGACGCAAAGTTGAGGGGTTCGATGCGCAGAGAGCTTATTCTTCTTCATAAAAAGCTTAATGCGACCATTATGTACGTAACGCACGACCAGACCGAAGCTTTGACTTTGGCGGACAGAATCGTTTGTATGTCAATGGGTCACGTCCAGCAGATAGGCAACCCCATAGAGCTTTACGAAAAGCCCGCAAACACGTTTGTTGCTACGTTTATAGGTTTGCCCCCCATGAACATGTTCGAGGGTGTGATAGAAAAAGGTTGCTTTAAATGCGAACTTTTCGATTATCCTTTGAATGAAAAGCAGACCGGACTTTTAAAGGATTACGACGGCAAAAACATTATACTTGGCGTCCGCCCCGAAAACATTACAAGGGCAGGACACGTAAAGCTTCATATAACCAACAACGAAAACCTCGGCATGAATACTCTTGTCCACGGCAAAATCGGCGGCGTGAAGAACGTTGTCTGCAAATTTGCGGAATGGTGTAATTACCAAGCGGGAGACGAGATAGAGATCGGCTTCGACCCCGAGATGATGCACTTTTTCGAGCTTCCCACCGTTGACGAACAGGGCAAAGAAGTGCCGGGTAAGGCGATAAGGTAAGGAGGTGCGGAATATGTCGGAAAACGAAAATATTGCAATCGATGAGCAGACAGCTCCCGAATCCGTAAGCAAGCCCTCGCGCGGAGCGAAAATTGCGGGCGGCATAAAGGAATGGTTAAGAAAGTTTACCGTTAAATTAAAACGCAGACCTATGAATATTGCGTTCTTTATGCTTATCGTATCGTCGCTGGTTTACCTGTTTTTACTCGGAAACTTTTCGCAGGCGGGTTTGGAGTATCCCAAGTCCGGCGTGCCCATAAGCATATTTATCAATACTTTGTTCAGTATACTTGTATTGTTGCTGTTTATGTACGCTTTCCCCAAGCGCAGTAAAAAGCCTAAAATCGTAATGCTTGTACTGACGTTTGTATTTATGGCTGTCTTGTTTGCGCTTGATATTCTTTTGTTTGTCAGGTGGACGGTGGCGTGGGACGAAGCTTCCAAGTTGCTTAATCCTACGCAGCTTGCGGTCCGTGAAAAGTATATTTACAATGCAATCAACGGCGTACTGGCGCATGCCATACTTGTTGCTGTTGCGGCTTTGCTTACGGCAACGTATCCTCTGTACGGTAAACTTATCGGTAAAATCAATACCAGAAAGAACGTCGAGTCTACCGAAATTAAAGAGGCAATAGACACCAGCGCAGAGGTTTGATTTTAAATTTATTTAACGAAAAAAAATGACCGGCAAAATATTTTTTGTCGGTTATTTTCCTAAAAAGGTAACAATGGCAAAGAAGAAAAAGAAATTTCAGGAAACTACCATAGAAAACTTTTACGATTTGAAAATCGATAAGGTGGACGAGCTTGTCGCCGCGCTCAAAGGCGAAACAGCCGACAACGCCGAAGAAATTTCTATGAATATTTCAGACTGTACCGGAGTGGACGACCCCAAAAACGTCTCGCGCCGCGGCAGGCAAAAGCAGTTCGACCCGTACAAAACCGATTTTCTTGCCCGCATACCCGTCTGGGTGAAAGCGCTGTTCGTAAAATTTTGGTTTGCGGGTGCGGTGTGCTATTTCGTAATGTGGGGACTGAACATCAGAAACTCGCTCGATTCGCTGGTTTTGACCGGCGCGGTAATGGGTCTGATTGTAGACGTGCTGGTCAACCCGCTTTACAGATATTTGGAAACGGACAGGAAAGAGTATAACGCCTATATGATGTTTCCGTTCCCGTTCAGGCAGTTCTGGACATTTTTTACAAATATTTTGTATTACATTCTCGTAATAATCGTGGTGAATTACTGCTACCTCGGTCTTAACGAAATTATCAATGCCGTAAAGCATACTACCGATTATATTCATATCGGTGTAGAACCTTTGCTTTTCGGTCTTTTCACGGTAATTGCCGATATGCTCTTTATCGGCATAAAGAACGGCATTGTTTACGCAATCAACAAAATCAGGAATAAACGCAAGGAGGAAGCTGCAAGTGTTTAAAAAGCTTTTCGTGTCCGCCACTTCGGCTTGTTTTGAATTAAAGAATAAAAACCCGTACTATTCTCCGGAAAAGTACAGCGTAATTTTAAACGGAGTTAAGCAGAGCGACGTGCGCGATACAAACGTATTCTCCCTGTTCGGACTCAACCCCGATACGGAATACACGGTGGAAACCACACTCGGCGGTAAAATTGTTTTTACTACGCTTCCCGAAACCGCGGTTGTAGACGCGAAAGCTCTCGGCGCGAAGGGCGACGGTAAATCGGACGATACCTATTATGTGCAAATGGCGATAGACAGCTGCCCCGAGGGCGGCAGAGTGCTGCTGACCGATGGTATTTATTCGGTCAGACCGCTCGTTTTGAAAAGCGGTATAACGATAGAGCTTGAAAAGGACGCCGTGCTTTTGGGCGATATTAAAGAAGAAAATTATCCTTTCGTGCCCGCGCGCAAGCTGCGCGGCGGCAAGGAAGAAATTATTGCCAGTTGGGAGGGCGAGCCGTTCGCCTGTCACCAATCCTTTATTTCGGCATACGGACAGAAAAACATCCGTATAATCGGTGAAGGCGTCATAGACGGAAATGCGCAAAATTCTACCTGGTGGGCGACGCCTAAGGGCAGAAAAGTCGCGCGCCCCCGTCTTGTATTTTTAAACAAGTGCGCCGACGTGGTTTTCCACGGCGTGACTTGCCGGAATTCCGCAAGCTGGAACCTGCATCCTTTCTTTTCGCGCAATCTTAAATTTTACGATTTGAAAATAAAAAATCCTTATACCGCACCCAATACCGACGGACTCGACCCCGAAAGCTGCGATAAAGTTGACATCGTCGGCTGTACTTTCAGCGTCGGCGACGACTGCTGCGCAATAAAAAGCGGCAAAAAGTACATGGGCATGACGTATAAAACTCCCGCAAACAGACACACTCTGCGCAACAATCTTTTCTGCGACGGACACGGCGCGATAGTGCTCGGCAGCGAAATGAGCGGCGGCGTTACAAACCTTAAAGTAAGCCAGTGCGTGTTCAGACATACCGACAGGGGGCTGCGCATTAAGACCCGCCGCGGCAGGGGCAAGTACGGTATTATAGACGGCGTATGCTTCGAAAACATTAAAATGGAAAACGTTATTACGCCGCTCGTAATCAACATGTATTATTTCTGCGATCCGGACGGTCATACGGAATACGTACGTTCGCGCGATAGGAGCATTAAGCCCGACGACGGCACGCCTTATCTCGGTAAATTTCTTTTCAAGGATATAGACTGCGTCGACTGCGAGTGTATGGCGGCGTATTTCGACGGACTTGTGGAACAGCCCGTTAAAGAAATAGTGCTTGAAAACGTAAGCTTTTCATATAAAAACGACGCAAAACCTTTCCTTCCCGCCATGCTGGAAAACGTGCGCGAATACTGCAAAGAGGGGCTGTACGTCGACAACGTCGAAAGCTTAACGCTTAAAAACGTAACGTTCGACGGGGTAGTCGGCGAAAAAATAATTGCCAAAAACGTAAAAAATATTATAGAGGAATAGGGTAAAAATGGATTATTCCGTAATAGACGAATATATTAACCGCCTTATCGACGACACTACGCCCGCCGCTCCCGTGTGGAATATAGAGAATATCAAACACGGCAAGCCCGCCGCATGGAACTATATAGACGGCTGTATGATGACCTCGCTCTACTCTATTTACAGACAGACGGGCGAGAAGAAATATCTTGAATTTATCGATAGCTTCGTAGACTATTACGTGTTCGACGACGGTAGTATACGCGGGTACGAGCTTGAAACCTACAACGTCGACAACATCAACGAGGGCAGGGTGCTTTTCGATTTATACCGCGAAACGGGCAAAGAAAAGTACAAAAAAGCGATAGAGCTTTTGTATTCCCAGCTTGAAAAACAACCCAGAACCGCCGCGGGCAACTTTTGGCATAAAAAAATTTATCCCGACCAGGTTTGGCTGGACGGGCTTTATATGGCGCAGGTTTTCTATACAAGATATGAAACCGAGTTTAACGGCGGCAAAAATTACCCCGATATAGTAAAACAATTCAAAAACGTTTACGAAAATATGTACGACAAGCGTAAACGTCTGTATTATCACGGTTGGGATTATTCCAAAAAAGCTTTTTGGGCGGATAAGGATACGGGGCTTTCCAAAAGCTTTTGGTTGCGCTCGGTCGGCTGGTATACTGTGGGGCTTGTAGACGTAATCGGCTATTTTCCGGACGAGGCGCAAAATTACAAAAACGAACTTATAGAAATCTTTAAAAATACCGTAGAAGGGCTTGAAAAATATATCGACCCGAATGAAAAAATGTTCTGGCAGGTAGTCGACCGCGGCGGAAGCGAGGGCAACTATTTGGAAACTTCGGGAAGCGCCATGATAGCCTACGCCATGATGAAGGGCGCGCGGCTGGGTATTGCAGATAAAAAATTCGCAAAGACGGGCAAAGAGGTGTTTGACGGAATTTGCCGCAAATATCTGACGCAGACCGACGGCAAATTAAACCTCGGCGGAATCTGTCTTATGGCGGGACTTGGCCCCGAAACCAACCGTAAGCGCGACGGCTCTTACGAATATTATATATCCGAACCTGTCGTCGAAAACGACGCGAAAGGTACGGGACCTTTCGTAATGGCTTATACCGAGGTTAAACAACTTGAAAAATAATTAAAGAGCGGAGATTTTTCTCCGCTCTTTAAATTCGGTTTTTGTATCCGCTCGGCGACACTCCGTAATATTTTTTAAACACCCGAGAAAAGTAAAGTGGCTCCGAAAAACCGCATACCTCCGCTATTTGCGAAACGGTATATTCGGAATATTTATTGGCGGCGCCGCCCGTCAACAGATTTGCGGCAAGCTCCATGCGCTGTTTTAGCAGGTATTCGCGCGGGGTCGCGCCCGTTTCCTTTTTGAAAAGCTTGCGTATATAATCGTAATTAAGCGGAAGTTTTTTTATTTCCGTTTCCAGACAAAAGCCCTTGTCGGAAACGTTTTTCTCTATCATTTCAACCACAATGCCAACCGTGGGGGAAAAGCTTTTGTCTCCGTCCGTGCTTATCGCCGCGTAAGCGGTTAAAAGATTGCCCAAAGCCGACAAAACCGTCGCTTTTTTGCCGCAGTTGCCGTTAAAAAAATTCACCGCCTGTCGCGCCGCATGCCTTATGCCTCCGTTTTCGACGTCGGGCACAGAGACGGTTTGCTTTAAATTGATTAGCGGCTGTTCTATACAGATATGAATTCCGTCTGTGCTTCCGCCGTACGAACACGCGGGTGGTACGATAATTATTTCTCCTTCGTCGGGAACTATTATTTCAAGGCGCCTGTTTTTCCGCATATCCTGCGGCACAACGCCCCCTGCGAAAACAATATTGTTCATAACCGAATTATACTATAATAAATCCGTTTTGTCCATACTGCACACGTTTTATTATTTGCATTTGTTGTTTAAATTTGTTTTTTCAAAGACGAAGCAGTCCGTATCTTCGTTAAATGAGGCGCTTCCGACGTATCCGCACGCGCGGAAAAACCCCTCCGACCCTGCGCATGGCAGACAATAAGCTTTCTGCACGCCGCGCTCTTTCAATTTCATTTCAGCGGTGTAAAGTAAAAATCTGCCCAGACCTTGACGGCGGAGGGAGGGGACAACGTAAATTTCGCGCACGTCGCCCCAGCCTTCTTTAAAATTCCAGTCGTTGTCGATATCGTCCGTCTGATAAATTATAAAACCCGCGGTCTGCCCGCCGTCGTAAAGCATGTCGACGGAAATAAGCCCCGCAAGCAAATCGGGAATGACGTATTCCTCCGCAAGGTGCGCGGCGTCGTCGGCGCAGTCCAGCTCGGAATAATAGTTCGTAAACAGCTTTGCAAAGTTTTGTTTTTCGTTGTCTTTTAAGGGTGAAACTTTTACCATGGTATTTTTTCCAAAAAAACAGGGAGCCGTCTCAGGCCCCCGTGTTATATTTTATTCCGCGACGGGATAAACGCAAACCTGCTTTCCGTCTTTGCCCACTCTTTCAAACCTGACCGTGCCGTCCACCAGCGCGAACAGTGTGTCGTCCTTGCCCATGGCAACGCCCGAACCCGCCTTGAATTTGGAGCCGCGCTGTCTTACGAGAATATTTCCCGCCAGAACGAACTGTCCGTCCGAACGCTTGACCCCCAATCTCTTCGCTTCGCTGTCTCTGCCGTTGTGGGAAGAACCGGTACCTTTTTTATGGGCGAATAAATTTAAGAAAATCATATTCATTCCTCCTGAAAATTATTCTGCCTTAGCTTCCGCTTCGGCTTTCTTTGCCGCCGTCTTTTTCGCGGCGGGCGCGCCTATCGCCGTAATTTTGATCTGCGTGTAAGGCTGTCTGTGACCCTGCTTTTTGCGCTCGTTCTTCTTGGCTTTGTACTTGAAGACTATAATCTTCTTTTCCTTGCCCTGAGCGACAACCTCTGCGGACACTTTCACCTTTTCGGTCTCGGCGCCTACCTGAATGCCCTTTTCGTCCGCCGTCATAACTACGGGGAACTGCACGGTAGCGCCGATTTCGGCGTCAAGCTTTTCAACCTTCACAAGGTCGCCCACGGAAACCTTATACTGTTTGCTTCCGTTTTCAAAAATTGCGTACATGAAATTTACCTCCTCTAACCAGTCTCGCCGGACGTAAAACCCTATCGGGTCAGGCAGTGCAACGCACGTTTAAAAAGCCCGTTCCGAGCGGCTCGAACATAAATGTAACACTTGCCGCCGCTTTTGTCAAGTAATTTCGGCATTGCGGCAAGTATATTTTTGTGCGCGCAGGTCAACACTTAATTTAAGGAGTGTATTATGGAGCAGAAAAAAAACGACAGTGAAATTTTAGCGGAAATTTACCGCAACGCACAGATAGCGCTTACTTCCATTTCGGATATAATGCCGGAGGTGGAGGACGGCGGCATACGCGAGGAAATCATGCGCGAGCATGAGGAATATGAAAAAGTTTGCAGCGAGGCGGCGCATCTCGCCTTGAAGTACGACGTTGAATTAAAGGAGCCCAACCCCGTCAAAAAAGCAATGATGTGGAGCGCGATAAAAATGGGCGCCGCAAACGACAATTCTTCGCAAAACATAGCGCAAATGCTTATCCGCGGTACGGTCAACGGCATAACAAGCTTAAAGACGACTATGACCGACGGCGGCAAAAATATAGATCCGGAAGTTAAAAAATTACTTTCCTCGCTTATTTCTTTGGAAGAAGGTTTTGAAAAAAAGCTTAAAAAGTTTTTGTAAAAAATCAGATTCTTCGGCAAGCCTCAGAATGACAAAAAGGGCAAGCCTCGGAATGCCGTCTTGTGTAAACCAGAACAATTACCCAATGTCATCCTGAGTGAAACGAAGGATCTTAAAAGTCAGATTCTTCGGCAAGCCTCAGAATGACAAGAGTGAGCAAGCCTCAGAAT
>CAJTRW010000021.1:33478-36306 GCA_910578765.1 uncultured Christensenella sp. | reverse complement strand
CTACTCGCGGAATCGTTTTTACTTTCTTTTCCTCCCGGTACTAAGATGTTTCAGTTCCCCGGGTTCCCCCCGTACACCTATGGATTCAGTGTACGGTAACGTATATTTCTATACGCTGAGTTCCCTCATTCGGATATCTGCGGATCTCCGGATATTTGCTCCTCCCCGCAGCTTTTCGCAGCTTGTCACGTCCTTCTTCGGCGCCATGTACCAAGGCATCCTCCGTATGCTCTTTGTAGCTTGATCTTTCTCACTCAATAGCATAATCTCGCTATCTCGTCTTCTCGTCCTTAATCTTTCTTCTTCTAATTCTAAGCTCACAAAAAATTGCTCTTTCTAACTTCTCGACTAATTATTTCGTACTACAGTAAAAAGTTCCGCAAAATTGCGCTTCCTTTTCTTCGTATTAACCTCTAATTAATCTTTTCTTTGCCTTTCTTGTACTTGCTTCTCTTCTCTTTTCTTTCCTATGCAGTTGTCAATCATCGAATTTTCCGTGCAAAAGCCGGATAGTTTTTCGTAAAGAAAAACGCGCTGCCAAACTGACAGCTTTTATATATTATCAAAGTACAATCAATAAGTCAAGCGATTTTTTAAAAATTTTAATTAATTTTTACATTCACAAATATAAAAACCGGTCCGCCGTGAAGCGGGCTGATTATATAATATGTAATAATTACGTTTTCCGTGCGGTTTCCTTTAAAAACCGTATAGAACGGGTCAATTGCTCCGCGTCCGCAAAACTGCCCGTTTCTATCAGCACGGCGCCGTCGAAGCCCTCGCCCTTCAATACTTTGAAAATTTCCTTAAAGTCGGAAATTCCCTCCCCGGGAAGGCAGGTTTTGCCGTTTGAGTCAATATCGGAAATATGAACGTGGGATATGGCTTGCCCCATGTCCTTCACGTACGCCTGCCACGGGTAATTGGATTTTCTCGCCTGCTTTATATCCAATACTCCCTGCAACTGCGGACAGCGAGCTTTTAACTCTTTAAAGACAAACGGACTGTTATAGGTTGCTTCGCGCACGTTTTCAAGACAGAGAGTTACGCCGTACCTTTCGCAAAAGCCGCAAATTTCACGAAGGCGCTCCGCGGCATAGTCGTAGCCGCAACCGCCCGAACGTTGTAAATAACCGTGGAAAGTATACTTGTCCGAGCCGAAAAGCCGAGCGGAACGCATAACCTGGTCAAGCCAATAAAAGCCGTCGCCGCGTGTTCTTCTGTCGTTAAAAAATAACTGAGGCTCGAAATTAAGCGGCGCGACGCGTACGGAATTGACTTCGACGCCGTCAAGACGGGCGGCGTATTTTTGCGCGAACTCCGGACGGTACTCGTAAAACGTTCGCAGATAAATTTCGCACGTTTCCGCGCCTGAATCTTTAAGTAATGGCAATACTTCCTCGGTTTCTTTTTTATCCGTATAGCACGCTGTTGAAATTCCTATTTTCATAATTATATTATAACACGTTAAAAACTTAATTGCAACAGAGGAATTTTTTAAATTTGCTTGATAAATATTTACGTCTGTGTTATAATTGGCTCGCCGGACAACAGAATAATATTTCAATGCAAGCTTGCACTATATTGCGTATAGACCCTTGCTTTTGCAGTGAATTTTGCATATTTATCCGGCGACGTTAGGGTAAATATGCGGGCGGCCTTAGCGGTTGCCTTATTTTTTGCCCGCTTATTAAAGGAGTTTAATATGAAAAAGAAGATTGTCTCAATCATACTTGCGGCGGCGTGCCTTTCAACTTGTGCGTTAGCCCTGTCGGCGTGCGACCTTTTTAAAAAGCACGAGCATAATTTCAAAGTATCCGAAATAGTGGAACCAGACTGCTTTACGGAAGGCTTTACCGTTTACAAATGCGACTGCGGCCAGCAGAAGCACGACGATTACAAGGCGAAGCTTCAACACAATTACGTCGATTACGTATGCACCTTATGCGAAAGCATTTCGGGCGACGTTCCGTCCGCAGACGATTTGGAATTTACCGACAACGGCTTCGATTACACAGTAAGCGGTTTAAAAGCGGGCTCCGCCCCG
This sequence comes from uncultured Christensenella sp., assembly GCA_910578765.1. Classification (GTDB taxonomy): domain Bacteria; phylum Bacillota; class Clostridia; order Christensenellales; family Borkfalkiaceae; genus Coproplasma. The sequence goes on along the minus strand of CAJTRW010000021.1, from coordinate 34,259 downwards.
ACCGAATTGATTATCCCCTCCTATCACAACGGCAAAGAAGTTAAATCCGTTGCGCAAAACGCGTTTGAAAACTGCACTTCTTTGCAAAAGCTTACAATCGGCTACGGAGTTTTTTATATAAAAGACAAGGCGTTTAAGGGTTGTACTGATTTGTCCGTAATAAATCTTGCGAAAGAGACCGACCTTTACAAGGAAGCGTTTGCCGGCTGCACCTCGCTTACAAGCGTGACTTTACCTAAGGGCTGCGTTTTTTCCGACAGCGGAGCGTTTGCAGACTGTACGTCGCTGATAAGCGCAATTCTTCCCGAGGATATAGGCGGACGGCTGGCGGCAGAGCAGTATAGAAACTCCTTTTCGGGCTGTTCCGCGCTGACCACGATTTTCATAAGCGGAAATAACGAATATTACTGCTCGGTCGACGGAGTGCTTTACAGCAAAGACAAAAAGACACTTATAGAGTTCCCCGCAGGCAAAGCGATGACGTATTCGGTTTTAGACGGAACAACCTTAATAGGAGACGCCGCGTTTGCAAACTGTGATAAGCTGACCGAAGTAAGAATTCCGTTAAGCGTAACCGAAATAGGCTATAACCCGTTCCACTATTGTTCACAGCTTAAACAAATAACGTACGACGGCACAATCGCGCAGTGGAAGCAGATACAAAAGGGTAACAATTGGGACTTCGCCACAGGCGAATATGCCGTAAAATGCAGCGACGGAACAATAAATAAATCCGAAGAAAAACCCGAATAAAACCGGTAAACAAGTACGCCGCCCCCCC
>CAJTRW010000021.1:3852-33468 GCA_910578765.1 uncultured Christensenella sp. | reverse complement strand
GGGGGGCGGCTTTTTCATTATAGAAATCAGTTTTGCGAAACGTATTTGGAAAGCGAATATGTAATTTGCCTGTCGGCTATTTTGGAAATAGGCTCCAATGGGAAAGCTATTGCCGGACTGTCCGTGCGCATGCCGTCGACGCCGGACGCCGTAAACCCGCCGTCAACGTTTTGCGCGGGCGCCGACGTAAAATCTTTTACCGCGTTTAAAACGGTGGAAATTTCTTCCGCGCTTTTCAAAGCCTGTTTCATGTCGTCCCCGCCTATTGTTTCAAGCACGGGCTTTACCTCTGTCAGAATATTCTGCACGTTGGATTTACCGCCGTAAAGAAGCAGCGCCAGGATTATCAAAAGTTGCATAATTCAAACTCCTTGCATAAATTGTTAATATCATTATATGCGGAGTGACTATGAAAGATTTTAAAAGCTATACCCCCGAAGAACCCGATAAAGACATACACGAAAAAGCAGCGGACGTCAATTCCACCGTAGAGCTTGCAAAAACATTATCCAAAGCAATGAACGGAAAAAGTCAGGGACAGCTTCTGCAAACCATAATAGCGGAAGCAGAGCGCGGCAAGCGCGAGGGTACGCTGACCAACGCCGACCTTGACAATTTTTACAACGCGCTGTCGCCAATGCTGGACGGCTTCAAGCGTAAAAAGCTTAAAGAAGTGATAACGCGGCTTAAAAGCATATAAAGAAAAACCGCGGCGCATTTTTTGCGCCGCGGTTGCCTTATACCGCTATATGAGTATGCGAAACAGTCCACTGAATTGTTTTTATTTTCAGCCAAAATACGTATACACCAAACGTTATTACCGTTAAAAACAGCCATAAAATTCTTTTGCCGAAATACTGCCCCGCCTTTCCGTCGAAGACAAGCCTTTCGCCGTCGATAGTCCTGTGTTTGCAGAACCAGCGCTCCTTATAACAGTGCGCCCAGTACTGCCCGAAGGACAACGTTATCAGAGTGACGAAATTGCACAGCCAGTTTACGCCCAGAAGCTGATACCACTTCCCGTCGAAAACCGAAAGCTTTTCCCCTGCCTGCTCCGTTGCGGTAGCTTCGTCCGCAAAATGTGTATGTAAAGTGCGCCACTTTTCGATTGCGACCTTGGCGCACAGAATATAATAAATACCCAACGTAATTACGGAAAGGAACATCAAAAGCATGTATCTGCCCATAAACTGTGCGCCGTTGCCGTCGAACGCCTGCTGTCTGCCGTCTATAAAGGTATGCGAAGCCTTCCATTTAAGCTTCCAACAAGCCATAAACGGATAACAAATTCCTAGGGTCAGTATGCTGACGAGCGCGGAAGTCCAGTCTATAACGGCGTTCATGAATGCCCCGCCGGTAAACGTTGAAAGCTTGTTTTCTATTGCCTCCTGCCGTTTGCGCTGCTCCTCGGCGGCTTTTTTTGCCTTCTTTACCTCGCGGAACGTTGCGCCGCCGCGGACTCCGCCGACAATACCCAACGCACCCAAGCCATAGCATACGCAAAACAGCGCGCCCAAAGCTATGCTTAAATTGTTTGCCCATAACGTTTTTCTGCCGGCAACGGCGGCAACCGTTTGCAATGCGCCCAGTGCAAGCAAGCCGACCCCTGTCAGCGCGAGAAACATTACCAATTCCGATATTGCGCCGCCCGTCAACCAGCCTTTGTCGTCGACAAAGTTCTTGTAGTAGTACACCTTTTCAAAGTTGATTGTAATACTGTCTGCAGTCTCCGCATTTGTAAAAGTAAACGTTTTTGCCTGCATATCTTCGGATATAAAAGTATATTTTTGAGGTTCCGAGTCATAATCGTCACGGACAAGCAAATAACAGGATTTCCCCTCAAATTGCAAGTTGTTTATTTTGCCGTTGTCTAAATAAATATTGACCGAAGTATCGCGGTACTTGATTGAAAACCACTCCATAAAAGAATTTCCGCGATAATCGGTTACCCGTACGCCTATTCCCGCGCTAATGAAAACAAGCCCCATAAAAATAATTGTTAAAGCAAATGCCAAACACAGTTTGAAGCCGTTATTACGCTTTTGTTTAATATTTACAGCATTTTTTTCAATATTTTCCGCACCGACGGCACTGTCGTCCCGCGTAAAATTTTCAGTCTTTTTCTGCCTGCCCATAAAATACCTCCGTAAAATAAAAAGTGCGCCAACCGAAGTCAACGCACGAAAAACGCAAACTCCGACTGTCGCCAAACAATTCTTACGCGTGTACGGTTTATTGCACTCACATAAATGGAATTTGCATTTTTACCATTCATAGCGTGAGTGTAATAAAAAATATTATACTTAAATGTTAAAATATAAAAAAATCCCGTACCTCCGTTTAAATTGTAAGAATTATTTGGCATAATCAGTATAGCATAAATCAAACCGAATTGCAAGAATTTTAATTGAAATTTCGTATAATATAAAAAACGCCGCGGACTTACAATAAGTCCGCGGCGGCGCATTACATGTTTTATGCGTATTTATAACGCTTCCTGAAACAGAGTACGAATATTACTGTAACCATTATAGAGGCGGCTTCCGCAAAGCAAATTGCCGACCATACGCCGTCAAGCTTCCATAAAAGCGGTAAAAGCATTACCGCTGCAATCTGAAAGACAAGCGTCCTTAAAAACGAAATGAGTGCGGAAATCAGCCCGTTGTTCAATGCGGTGAAAAGCGAGGAGCCGAACACGCTGAAACCCGTAAGCAAAAAGGCGAGCGCATATATACGGAAGCCGCGCAAAGTCATGTCGAAAAGCTCACCGTCGAAGCCGAAAAGCTTGATTATCGGGTAAGCAAGCGCTTCCGACAGCCCCGTCATAAGCACCCCCGCTATCGCGGTGATTATAAGACTTTTCCTGAACAGGTTTTTAAGCTCCGCCTCGTTTTCCGCGCCGTAGTTGAAGGCTATAAGCGGCGCGCTGCCCACGGCGTACCCCATGAAAATGGAAAAGAATATCATCATAACGTAGCCGATTGCGCCGTACGCGGCTATGCCGTCGTCGCCGGGTACAATGCGCTGAATCTGGAAATTGTACAGCATCATGACAACCGCGGCGGACACGTTTGAAAGAAACTCCGACGAGCCGTTCGTCGCCGACTTTAAAAGCGCTTTGCCGTAAAAGTGAGTTTTTGTAAGGCGCAACAGACTGTTGTTTTTACAAGTGAAATATATTATAGGCAGAACGCCGCCGACTATCTCGCCGATAAGCGTCGCTACCGCCGCGCCTGTAAGCCCCCACTTTGCCCCCGCTATAAACGCCGCGTCGAGAACGATATTAGTAAGACCCGCCGTCATGGTAATTATCAGTCCCAGACGGGGTTTTTCCGCCGCCACGAAAAAGCTTTGGAATACGTTTTGCAATATGTAAAAAGGTTGACCCGCAAGCAAAATTCTGCCGTAAAGCACGCAATACTCGTAAGTTTTTCCCTTCGCACCCAACAGCTTGGCGACAGGCGGCACAATAAACTGCCCCGCGCACGCTATGACAACACCGATTATCGCCGTAACGTAAACTATAAACGAAAAATAAGCGTTGGCGCGTTCCTTATCCCCCTCGCCCATGGTTTTGGAAACAAGCGCGCTTCCCCCCGCGCCGAACATAAAGCCTATCGAGCCGGTTACGATTATCAGCGGGAATATAAGATTTATAGCGGCGACCGCCTCTTTCCCCGCAAAATTGGAAACGAAAAGTCCGTCAACTACGCTGTAAACGCTGACGGAGACCATCATAATAATCGACGGAAGCACAAATATAAGCAGTTTTTTAAATGTAAAATGTTCCGATAACTGTATTCTCATAATGACCGACCGTAAAAAAACACGCTCGGTTATAAATAACCGGGCGCACCCGACGTCTTATCAATATTACCGCTGCGGCGGTATATTCTCCGACGACTTATAAGTGAAATTATTAAGGATTATATACGAATACAGCTTTCAAGTCAACTTATTTTCTGTCTTTTGAAGAAAGATTTTCAACGGCTTGGATAAACTTTTCACATTCGTTCATGCTGTTGAAGGCACAAACCGAAGCGCGGATAAGCCCGTCGGACAAAAGCGCCTTGTGCATAAGCGGCGCGCAGTGAAGTCCGCCGCGCACGCAAATCGAGTACTCCTCGGAAAGGTTATACGCCGCGACCTCGGACTGCATATTTTGCATGGAAAACGTAACAATTCCGAATACATTGGGTACGGAGTAAAGCTTTATCCCGCGTATACCGAACAGGTTTTTACACAGGTACTCTGTAAGTTTACGGGTGTGCGCCGCGCCTTTTTCGGCGTTTTCGTTCAAATACATCACCCCCTCGCCGAGCGAAACTATCGCCGGATAGGAAAGCGTGCCGCTTTCCAGTCTGTCGGGGTAAAAATCCGGCATGCCGAGATTGTTGCTTTCGCTGCCCGTTCCGCCCGAAAGCACGGGGTCGGGATTGAACTTTTCCGAAAACAGAAGCGCGCCGCTGCCCTGTATACCCAGCATACCCTTATGCCCCGCAACCGCAAGCGCGTCTATGCCGCTGCCTTTCATGTCTATCTTTATATGTCCGCACGCCTGCGCGCCGTCGCAAATCAAAAGCGTACTTTCCGGTATGACTTTGCGCAGCACGGAAATATCGGGCGACGTACCCGTTACATTGGAAGCAAGCGTTATAATAACCGCGCGCGTTTTAGGCGTAACGAAGTGCAAAAGCGCGGAAATATCCACTTCTCCTTTAACGTTAAGCGGCGCGTAATGTACTTTTACTCCTCTGCCTTTCAAAGATTCCAAAGGGCGCAAAACCGAATTATGCTCCGCCACGGTCGTCACAACCTCGTCGCCGTAATGCAAAGTGCCGAAAATGGCAATGTTAAGCGCTTCCGTACAGTTTTTTGTAAAGACTACCCTGTCGTAGCCGTAGCCGTTGAAAAATTCGCACAAAAGCTTGCGGCAGTTGTATACGCGTTCCAGACACGCCAGTGAAAGCTTGTGTCCGCTTCTTCCGGGATTGGCGCAGTACTTCATTGCGGCGGTTGCCGCAGTAATTACGCTGTCGGGTTTAAATCCGCCCGTCGCGGCGTTATCGAAATATATCATTAATTTTCCTCTTAACATAAAATAATATAGGCGCGGTCGGTTATACGTTTACCCGCCCGCGGTTTTATAAACGGATATTTTATTCGTTTATATTTATTTTATTTTTACGAGGGACTGAATTATGACAGAAATACTTGCGGTTTTCCGCTCGCGCTCGCAGGCGATTGACTGCAACGCAAGATTGCGTGCGGCGGGAATAGCGGCAAACCTTGTAAATACCCCCAGGGAAGCCAATATCGGATGCGGGCTTTCCGTTAAAATTCCACAGCCGTTACTCGACAAAGCGAGGATTTTGGTCAAAAACGGAAACTACTCCGCTTTTTACGGATTTTTTAAATCCGTAAACGTTTACGGCAATACTTTTTTAGGAAGAATTTAATAAATTTTATTGCGCAAGCGGCTTTTTTGTGTTAAAATCCGTTATATGGAAAACACAAAAGCACAAAAAATTTTAAAAGAACTTGCCGCGCTTTATCCCGACGCGCAGCCCGCGCTGGAATTCGGTTCTCCGTACGAGCTGCTTGTTGCGGTCATACTTTCCGCACAATGCACGGACGAGAGAGTAAATAAAGTAACGAAAGTGCTTTTCGAAAAATACAACACGCCCGAAAAAATGCTTACTTTAACGCAAGCCGAGCTGGAAAAATACATTTTTTCCTGCGGGTTTTACCGCAATAAGGCGGCGCATATTCTTTCCGCCTCGCACGATATCGTAGAAAAATTCGACGGAAACGTGCCCTGCACGTTAGACCGGCTTAAAACGCTTGCCGGCGTAGGACAGAAAACCGCCAACGTCGTCTACGCGGTAGCATTCGGCGGAGACGCGATTGCGGTAGATACGCACGTTTTCAGGGTTTCGAACAGGCTGGGCGTTGCGGAGGGCAACACCCCCGCCAAGGTTGAAGCGGGGCTTAACGCCGCTTTCCCCAAAAGCGAATGGTCGAAGGCGCACCATTACCTGATTTATCACGGCAGGCGGGTATGCCACTCGCAAAAGCCCGACTGCGTGAACTGTACTTTGAGGGATTTGTGTAAGTTTTATAATAATAAATAGTGATAAGCCGTCCGCTTTGCGGTCGGCTTAAATTTATGTGCTTTTTATATACGTGTTTAATGTACATTATAAGTACATTTTATCAAATTGAAGTACAAATATCGTATAATCTATTCATGGAAATTAAAGCGATAAATCGAAAGGTCATTAAAAAAAGATTAAAGGAAGAAATTAAATTTAGCGGCTTAACCCAAAAACAATTATCCGAAAAGCTATTTGTTTCCCAGTCGTGCATAGCGCAATATATAAAAGGAGATACAATGCCTTCACTTGATACGTTTGCGAATTTATGCAGAATTATAGAAGCCGACCCCGCATATATTTTAGGTCTTGATAATTAAAAAAGCGTCCGTAAAGGACGCTTTTTTTACATATAAACACCGTTGGTAGCCAGCGCGACAATCCAAATAGCAAGCCATACTGCCAAGCCGACCGCTCCGACGACGGTGCCCGCTATTGCGTAATTGGTGCTTTTGCCCTCCTTTTTGCACTGTCCCAAAGCAATTCCGCTTAATATAACGCCGATAATTGAAAACATGCAAAATAAAAAGTTTCCGCCGATTGCGCCTATAACAGCCACTATCATGCCGGCTAATCCCAATCCGTCAAGCTTGCTTTCGCCTGCTGCCGTTTTTTGCGCCTGCGTATTCACAGGTACGCCGCAATGAACGCATATTACAGCCTTGTCGTCTAATTCATGCCCGCAATTTCTGCAAAACATTTTTCCACCTCCGATACTTAAATTATATTCTTATTTTTAAAAAAGTAAACCTTTTTAAAATAAACAAATTACAAAACAAAAAACAACAATATAAATGTAAAAAACAACTTTGCGATTTTTTCCGCAAACAGATAATAAAACGCGGTTCCGACAAGAAAAAACAAACTTACCACCGACCCCGCTATTCCGAAGCCCAGTCCCGCATTCGATTTTGCGGCTTTAACCGAGCCCGCTATGCTTAACGCCGCAGATACGGCAAGCGGAATTAAAAAGAAAAACTGAAAGTTAACGCCCGTATACCGGTAATGATTTATAGTTGTCGCGGCGAACGCAAGCGCCAAACATATAAACGTTAAAATGAAGCCCGAAAGCGCCAATGCGTTGGAGTTTCTTCTTACCGTTACGCTCTGCTTTTTTGCGGCTTCGCATTCGGGACATAAAACCGCGTCGCCGTCAAGCTGCTTTCCGCACTTGATACAATACATATTTACAGTATAACCCGATATTGCGTTTTTGTCAATATCGAAAAAGCGTCCGCAAAAACGGACGCTTTTTTATTCGATTTTAATTAAAGAACTTTTACAACCGTACCGGAGCCGACCGTTCTGCCGCCTTCACGGATAGCGAAGCGAAGCTTTTCTTCGACTGCGACGGGCTTGATAAGCTCAACGGAAATTTCTACGTTGTCGCCGGGCATAACCATTTCTACGCCTGCGGGAAGTTCGATAGAACCGGTAACGTCGGTCGTTCTGATGAAGAACTGAGGACGGTAATGATTGAAGAAAGGAGTGTGACGTCCGCCTTCTTCCGCCTTCAATACGTATACCTGAGCGGTGAACTTGGTTGCGGTTTTAACGGTGCCGGGCTTAGCGAGAACCTGACCCTTTTCAATACCCTTTCTGTCAATGCCGCGGAGAAGCGCGCCGATGTTGAAGCCTGCGATAGCTTCGTCAACGCTCTTGTGGAACATTTCGAGACCGGTAATAACGGTAGCGATGGGCTTTTCGATAAGTCCTACGATTTCTGCGGGATCGCCTACGTGAGCGGTACCTCTTTCAACTCTGCCGGTTGCAACGGTGCCGCGACCGGAAATGGTGAATACGTCTTCCACGGGAAGAAGGAAGGGCTTATCCGTTTCGCGCTGGGGCGTAGGAATGAACGAGTCGATCGTATCCATAAGCTCGAGAATGGGCTTAACTTCGGGAGAAGCGAGAACGTCTGCGTCCGCCGCGCCGGAGGAAGCTTTTTCAAGCGCTTTGAGAGCGGAACCCTTGACGATGGGGCAGCCCTTGAAGCCGTAGCTTTCAAGAGTATCGGTAACTTCCATTTCGACAAGCTCCAAAAGCTCGGGATCGTCCATCTGGTCGCATTTGTTAAGGAATACTACGATGTAAGGAACGCCTACCTGACGAGCAAGCAGAATGTGCTCCTTTGTCTGGGGCATGGGACCGTCGGTTGCCGCAACTACGAGGATTGCGCCGTCCATCTGAGCCGCGCCCGTAATCATGTTTTTAACGTAGTCCGCGTGTCCCGGGCAGTCAACGTGCGCATAGTGACGCTTGTCCGTCTGATACTCAACGTGAGCGGTGTTTATTGTTATACCGCGCGCCTTTTCTTCGGGAGCTTTATCGATCTCGTCGTATTTCATTTTTGCTGCCTGACCCTTGCATGCCATAACCATAGTGATAGCTGCGGTCAGAGTGGTCTTGCCGTGGTCAACGTGTCCGATAGTACCGATGTTGACGTGGGGCTTGCTGTTGTCGTACTTAGCCTTTGCCATTTTAAGTTTCTCCTTGAAATTATATATTTTAAATGATAACTTCCGCCGCAAGCGGCGTCGCAGCTATCTATCATTATCGCTGCAATTAATGCGTTTTTTTACACATTGCCTATATTATATATTAAATTTAATAAAAAGACAATTAAAAAACGTAGAATTTTTATATTTTTTTAACACCGCAAAAAAGCGGTTTTGTTTGTTCTTACGTCATTTTGAACGCATGTGAAAAATTTTATCACTAATTAAACAGAGATTTAGATTTTTCGCCAAGGCTCAAAATGACATAAAATTTATACTTTATCAGCCTTTCTTTGCTCTCTCGCCGATTACTTTTTCGGCTACCGACTTGCACCGTTTGTGGTTAAGTCGGTTAACGCCGCAAAAGCTTTATCAGCCTTTCTTTGCTCTCTCGCCGATTACTTTTTCGGCTACCGACTTAGGCACTTCTGCGTAGTGGTCGAACTGCATGGTGAACTGTCCGCGTCCCTGCGTTCTGGAACGTAAATCGGTTGCGTAGCCGAACATTTCCGAAAGAGGGACTTCCGCGTCGACGACCTTTGCGCCCGCTCTGTCGTCGGTGGAGATGATTGTGCCGCGGCGCGCGGTAACGTTGCCCATTATATCGCCGAAATAGTCGTCGGGGGTGATAACTTCAACCTTCATTATAGGTTCAAGCAGAACGGGATTTGCCTTTGCCATACCGTCCTTAAAGCCCATAGAGCCTGCAATCTGGAATGCCATTTCCGAGGAGTCGACCTCGTGATAGCTTCCGTCGTAGACCTGAATTTTGAAATCCACAACTTCATAGCCTGCAAGGAAACCGTTTCTCGCCGCGCCCTGAATACCCTTGTCGATTGCGGGTATATATTCCTTGGGAATAGAGCCGCCGACGGTCAAATCCTCAAAAGAATAGCCGGAACCGGGTTCGCCGGGGATAAGGTGAAGCTTACAGTGACCGTACTGACCTTTACCGCCCGACTGACGCTTGTACATACCCTCGCAGTCGACCGCTTTTCTTATAGTTTCGCGGTAAGCAACCTGCGGCGCGCCGACGTTTGCTTCGACCTTGAACTCTCTCAAAAGTCTGTCGACGATTATATCGAGGTGCAACTCGCCCATGCCGGCAATAATGGTCTGACCCGTTTCCTGGTCGGTATAAGTCTTGAACGTGGGGTCTTCCTCGGCAAGCTTGATAAGCGCCATGGTCATCTTTTCCTGTCCCGCTTTGGTTTTCGGTTCGATGGAAAGCTGGATAACGGGGTCGGAGAAAGTCATCTGTTCCAAAACTATAGGATGCTTTTCGTCGCAGAGCGTGTCGCCCGTGGTGGTGTCTTTAAGTCCGACTATCGCGCAGATATCGCCCGAATAAACCTTGGGGATTTCCGTACGGGTGTTGGCGTGCATCTGTACGAGACGTCCTACCCTCTCCTTCTTGCCCTTGGTCGAGTTATAGCAGTACGAACCCGATTCAAGCACGCCGGAATAAGCTCTGAAATAAGCGAGTCTGCCGACAAACGGGTCGGTGGCGATTTTGAACGCAAGTCCGGCGAAGGGAGCTTCGTCCGAGGTTTCTCTTTCTTCTTCCGCGCCGGTATCGGGGTTGACGCCCTTGACGTGCGCAACGTCCACGGGGGACGGCAGATAGTCTATAACCGCGTCCAAAAGCATCTGAACGCCCTTGTTTTTGTAGGAAGAACCGCAAAGCACGGGCGTGCATTTCATAGCTATCGTAGCTTTACGCAGACCCTTGCGGATTTCGTCGGGGGTAAGCTCCATGGTTTCGAGGAACTTTTCCATAAGCTCGTCGTCGCCCTCTGCCGCCGCTTCCATGACCGCCATATGTCCTTCCTCGGCTGCGGCAAGCATATCGGCGGGGATTTCCGCTTTATGATACTGTTTGCCGTCCTCGGAGTCGTAAATTTCCGCGTTCATTTCGACAAGGTCTACTATACCTTTAAATGTATCTTCCTTGCCGATGGGAAGCTCTATGGGAACAGGGTGCGCGTTAAGCCTTTCGCGCATCATGTTTACGGCGCGCTCGAAATTAGCGCCGTTGATGTCCATTTTATTGACGTACGCAATGCGGGGAACGGCATACTTGTCCGCCTGACGCCAAACGGTTTCGGACTGGGGTTCTACGCCGCCCTTCGCGCAGAAGGTTGCGACGGCGCCGTCAAGGACGCGCAGCGAACGCTCTACCTCGACGGTGAAGTCAACGTGTCCCGGGGTGTCGATAATGTTTATCCTGCACTCGTCCGCTTTGGCTTTGCCGCTTCTTGTCCAATGGCACGTGGTAGCCGCGGACGTTATGGTAATGCCGCGCTCCTGCTCCTGAACCATCCAGTCCATAGTAGCCGAACCGTCGTGCGTTTCGCCTATTTTATGGTTGATGCCGGTATAGTACAGGATACGCTCGGTAGTGGTTGTTTTACCTGCGTCGATATGAGCCATTATACCTATATTTCTGGTATGCAGTAAGTCATATTCTCTTGCCATAATAATTTACCTCTTAAAAACGGAAGTGCGCAAACGCCTTGTTTGCTTCAGCCATTCTGTGCGTGTCTTCCTTCTTCTTTACGGCGCCGCCCGCGTTGTTGTACGCGTCCATAAGCTCCGCCGCAAGTTTGTTGGACATTTCGCGCTCGCTTCTTTTGCGGGTTGCTATAACAAGCCAGCGGATTGCAAGCGTCTGTCTTCTTTCGGGTCTGATTTCTATGGGAACCTGATAGTTGGCGCCGCCTACGCGTCTTGCCTTTACTTCAAGCACGGGCATAATATTGTTCATTGCCTGGTTGAAGATTTCCATGGGGTCCTGACCCAATTTTTCACTCATTGTTTTGAAAGCATCGTAAACGATGTTCTGTGCTGTACCCCTTTTGCCGTCGTACATAATCTGGTTGATAAGCTTGGTTACAACCTTGCTGCCGTACACGGGGTCCGGTAATACGTCCCTCTTGGGAACGCCGCCTCTCCTGGGCATAAAATCCTCCTTTTTCGCTAAAATTCCGCAAGCGGAATTTTCAATGTCGCAAAAACGCTTACCGGCAGAAGTAAATTTCGCCGTGCGTTTTTCGTTGCAAATAATTTAAATTTTTTGAATTTTAAGGGTTTACCTTAAATAAGCTATTGCTTGCCTCACCGATGTAAGGTAGCAAACCTTCTCCATTAAATTAATAATGAATACTGCCTACTTTTATCGGTAAGGGTAAGTATTCCGAAACAAGTAGGAAAAACTATGTTCACGCGCATTTTTTACTGCGTAAAATCTGCGCCGTGAGATTGCTGTTGTCGTAAATCGCTTAACGCACGGAATAAATCCGCGCTTGCGATTTTCGGCGTTCATTTGTTTTAAAACTTTGTTCACGCGCATTTTTTACCGCGTAAAATCTGCGCCGTGAGTTTTAATTTTAATTGTAATAAGTTAAAAAGCAAAAAAGACAAGTTGCGCGGGTATTTTCATTGGCGCGCACAATTCGTTACGCAACCTAAAAAAACACGCAATGCGCTGTTTTGAAGCGTTTGTTAACTTATTTGGGGCGTTTTGCGCCGTAAAGCGAACGGGACTGCTTCCTTTTGGAAACGCCTGCGGTATCCAACGCGCCACGGATAATGTGGTAACGGACGCCGGGTAAATCCTTGACCCTTCCGCCTCTTATAAGCACGGACGAGTGCTCCTGCAAGTTGTGACCTTCGCCGGGAATGTAAACGGTACCTTCCTGCTTGTTGGTCAGTCTTACTCTTGCGATTTTACGTATAGCGGAGTTAGGTTTTTTGGGCGTGGTCGTCGTAACCGAAAGGCATACGCCGCGTTTCTGGGGGCAGTTGTCCAAAATGGGCGACTTGCTCTTGTAAACCAATTTCTCCCTGCCGTTTCTGATAAGCTGATTGATTGTAGGCATGTTATCCTCCTTGTTTTACTCGGATTTAAATCCTGTGGAATACTTCTTTCCGCATACCCTTAAAATGCGAAAGGAGATTGCTGTATTTATATATAAGGAATAAAAATTCCTTTGCGATTTGCATAATAATCCATATTAAACATAATCGCAAAGGCAATTTTAACAAATATTTACTTAATTGTCAAATAAATTAGACCCGATTTTTTATTTGAAATTTCTTGCTGAATTTTTTTACTTTAATCTTCCAAACCCAGCAAATAATCGGATGAAACGTTAAAAGCAACAGCCAACGCTTTTAAATAGCTTGCCTTAGGCTCGTTTACGTCGTTTTCCGAAAAGAAATTACCGCTTTCGATACTCCCGTCATTTCAGCAAGTTGCGGTTGAGAAAAGCCCGCCGCCGTCCGCAAATTTTTTATTTTCGCACCAAGTCCCTGCATAGCTCTGATTATATAAGAAAACCAAGAAAATTACTTGACTTCTTTGATTTCTATCATTCTGAACGCAGTGAAGAATCTTCGCGATGCTCGGTACGGCATTGCTATTTAATTCAATATTACGTCTTTTAAACTTTCGTATTTTTCCGATGCGATGCGCTTTAAAAGCTTGGTGTCGAACGCGCCGGAAAACGCCTCGTCCGATAAAGCTTTTGCCGTAAACACCGTCTGCACGGGGAATTTAAGACTTTTCAATTCGCTTAAAATGCGTCCGCTTTGGCGCGTACCCATAAAATCTCCGCTGCCGCGTTGCTTTAAATCGTACTCCGCTATCTCGAAGCCGTCCGTACTGTTTTTGAATACGTTAAGCCTCTCCTGCGCCTCGGGCGAGTCCGTGCCGCACAGTAAAAAGCAATAGCTTTTTTTGTCGCCCCTGCCTACCCTGCCGCGCAGCTGATGCAACTGCGAAAGCCCGAACCTCTCCGCATTGTAAATTATCATTGTGGTAGCGTCGGGTACGTCAACGCCCACTTCGATTACCGTGGTGGAAACAAGACAGTCGTACGTCCCCTCCTTAAAGGCGGACATAATTTCGTTTTTTTGTTTATCTTTCATTTTGCCGTGCAACAGCGCTATACGCACGGACGGCATTTTATTTTGAAGCTCTTCGTACAGTTCGGTAACGGACATCACCGTCCCCTCGTCGTCGCCCTCTATTTTGGGACAGACGAAGTACGTGCGGTTACCCTGCGCCGCCTGCTGCGCCACGTATGAAAACATGCCGCCGTACTTGCGCTCCGGAATTATCGCCGTGGTAATTTCCTGACGCGAAGCGGGCTTGTCCTTAATTGTGGTTACGTCCAAATCGCCGTAAAAAATAAGCGAAAGCGTGCGCGGTATGGGTGTTGCGGACATAATAAGCGCGTCGCACCCCTCGCCCTTGCCCGAAAGCGAAGCGCGCTGGGCAACGCCGAAGCGGTGCTGTTCGTCGCAGACGACGAAGGAAAGATTTTTAAACTGCACGTCGTTTTGAATTACCGCGTGCGTACCGCAGACAATATCTATTTCGCCCGAGGCAAGCTTTTTCTTTATTTCGCGTTTTTCTGCGGCGGGCGTGGAGCCCGTCAGCGTGCAAACGTTATAATCGTAAAAATACTTTTGTATAAGGGCGGCGTTCTGGCGGGCAAGCACTTCAGTCGGCGCAATCATCGCCGCCTGATAGCCCGATTTCACCGCCATAAAAATCCCCGCAAGCGCCACGGCGGTTTTTCCGCTTCCGACGTCGCCCTGCAAAAGCCTGTTCATTTTCTGCGGGGAATGAAGATTTGCGAAAATTTCTTCCACGGCGGCTTTTTGCCCCGCGGTAAACCCGAACGGAAAGCGCGAAACAAAGCCGTCAAGCTGGGCGCGCGTCACGGAATACGCGTTAAGGCGCGCGTCGTCGCGCCCGCCTTTTATTACCTTGAAAGCGGAAATAAGCAGGAAATACTCCTCCAACGCTATCCTTTCCGCGCCCTGACGGCAGTCCTTTTTGCTCTGCGGTCTGTGAACTTTTACGTATGCGTCTTTAAGCGGAATTAAAGAATATTTTTCCCTCAAAACCGGCGGTATGCAGCTTGTTACGCCGACTTCGGAAAGGGCTTGCCGCATAGCCGCGCGGACGACGCCCTGCGTCAAAGCGCCCGCAAGCGGATAGACGGGAATCAGACCCTTTAAATAAGCGTTTTTGTCCGCGCTTTCGAACTGCGGGTTGACCATGGAGCTGCCCATACCGTACTTGTTCTGAACCCTGCCGTAAAAAAGAAAGACTCCCCTGAAAAGCTTTTGCGCAACGTACGGCTGGTTAAACCATATGGCGGTAAACGAAAAACCGTCCTGACGGCAATGCGCCTTTATGTACGGTTTGCGCGCGCTGCGGTTTACTTCCACGGAAATAACTTCCGCCGACGTCAGAATGTAGTCGTTGTGATACGCGTCCTTGACAGGCGTTACGCGCGTCATGTCCAGATAGTCGCGCGGGAAATGCCTTATAAGCTCCTCGACAGTATAAATATTAAGTTTGTTTAAATCCTTTTCCCTTTTTTCGGAAACGAATTTTAAATTTTTAAGCTGCATATTAAACTTTCAGGGAAGACGTTCGTCTTCCCCTTATTATCTGAAATAATTAACGGCGCAAGCAAAACCGCGCTTTTGCTCAATTTGTGCATACCTGCACCACGGCGGTTTGAATTTGCACAATTATATCATAAGTTTACCCTTATGATTGCGCAAAGAAAGGCAGAGCCTTTCAAATCACGGAAAATTTGCTTCGCAGATTAGAAGCAAATTTTCGCGAGCCGCTTATTCTAACGATACCATATAATAATATACGGGCTGACCGCCGAAGTGGAAGTCCACGTCGCAGTCGGGGTATTCCTCCTGCACCTTGGCGACAAGCGCCTCGGCTTCTTCCTCGGTTACGTCCTTGCCGTAGTAAAGGGTTATAACCTCGTGCTCGTCGTTTTTCAACGCCTTTATAAGCTTCAAGGTGGTTTCGTCCACGTTTTCGCCCTTGGCAAGTATGCGCTTGTTGTCAAGCCCTATAATATCGCCTTCTTTAAGCTTGAAGCCGTTCATGGTGGTGTTTCGCACCGCGTAAGTTACCTGTCCCGAAGCCACGTTATCTATTGCGTGGGTCATATTGGTCTTGTTTTCGGGAACGGAAGCTTCCGGATTGAACTGCAACGCCGCCGCAAAGCCCTGCGGCACGTTTTTGGTGGGAATTACGTGTATCGTTCTGCCCGTGACCAGGGCTTTTGCCTGCTCTGCCGCGAGAATTACGTTGGAGTTGTTGGGGAATACGAACACGTTCGAAGCGTTAATCTTCTGCACAGCGTCGGCTATGTCCTGCGCGGAGGGATTCATGGTCTGACCGCCCTCTATTACTCTGTCGCACAGCAAATCCTTGAAAAGCTCTTCAAGTCCGCTGCCCGCACAGATTGCAAGCATGCCCATTTCCTTCTTTTCCGCTTCAAGCTTGGCTTTAAGCTCGCGGTTTTCTTCAAGCATGTTTTCTATTTTAAGTCTGTCAAGCTCGCCCAGTTCCAGCGCATAGGTCAACGCAACGCCTGGGGTGTTTGTATGAACGTGAACCTTTACAAGCTCCAGATCCCCGATACAGATAACGGAGTCGCCTATGCTCATAAGCTTTTCTTTAAGCTTATCTATATCCGCAAGCGTAGTCATCTGCTTTAAATGTATTATGAAAAACTCCGTGCAATACGCAAACTCTATATCGCCGAGGTCGAGATTTATTATATCCGAATTGTCGCCGAAAACGGTATCCTCGTTTTTGGAGGTCTGCGCTTCGGTGGGTATGCTGTCGGTTCCTATATCCTCGCCCGAAATCGCCGCAAGGAAGCCGCGCATTATCATCATAAGTCCGACGCCGCCGGAGTCGACCACGCCCGCCTTTTTGAGAACGGGAAGAAGCTCCGGCGTTTGAGCCAGCGCCTCGTCGCCGACGGCTATGAGGGCATTGAAAAACTCGACAAAGTCCTTATGCTTGGAAGCAAGCTTGGAGGCGGACTCGCTCATAAGTCTTACTACGGTTAAAATTGTTCCTTCCTTGGGAATGGACACCGCGCTGTAAGCCACCTTTGTGCCTTCTTCAAGCGCTTTGGCGAAGTTTTTTGTATCGAAAGTTTCCTTTGTGTCCTTCAAAACGGAGCAAATGCCCCTGAAAATCTGTGAAGAAATTACGCCCGAATTGCCGCGCGCGCCCTTTAAAGCGCCCTTGGAAACCGCGTCGCAAATTTCCTGAAAACGGTTTGAGGAGCAGCCGTTCATTTCCTTTACGGCGGACTGCAACGTAAGCGACATGTTTGTACCCGTATCTCCGTCGGGTACGGGGAAAACGTTCAGGGAGTCGACCTTGGCCCTGTTTATTTCAAGCATTCTGGCACCGCTTACGACCATTTTACGGAACTCGGTGCTGTTGATGGTTTTCTGCATAATACTCCTTTTATTAGGGGTTTGTAGATTTGTACGGGTTGAAAACTGAACGCGTAAAAGCCGCACTTAATAAATAAGTACAGCCGTCTACAATTTTACGCCTATTATGTTTACGTTCACGGTATCGACAATCATGCCGGTGAACTTTTCAACCTTGTATTTTACGCCCTCTTTGAGCGATTCCGCTACGGCGTTTATAGAAACGCCGTACTTGATAATTACGTATATATCGATAAAAATTCTGTCGCCGGAGGTCACGACCTTTATTCCGCGTCCGCCGGGCTGTTTTCTTATCAGCTCGGTCAAAGAGTCGGTAAAACGGCGCGAAACCGTTTCCACTATACCGTAACATTCCAGCGTAGCGTTTTTAGCCACCTTTGCGATGGCGGCGTCGGATATTGATATTTTACCGTATACGTTGCTGGTACTTACTGACATAATTACTCCCGTCCGATAAATGCGAAGCCTGAAAATATCGGCTTTCACTTAAATATTTTATACCAATTAATAATATTTTGCAAGAATATTTGAGAGATTTTACCTTTTTTGATTAACCTTTACATAAATTATTTTGTAAAAAATAAAAAAAATTAAACTTTCCCGCCGTTTTTGATTGATTTTTTGTCCGTCAGGTGATATATTATTTAAGGTCGTTTGTCTAAGCGGCTTTATTTTAGCTTAAAATCCCACGGAGGTACAAATATATGTCGAGAGTTTGCAGCGTTTGCGGTAAAGGTCAGACTTCCGGTAACAACGTCAGCCATTCCAAGAGAAGGACGAGAAGGACTTTCAAAGCCAACGTCCAGAAGGTTTCCTATGTTTCCGGCGGCAAAGCGGTAACGGGTTACGTTTGCACAAGGTGCCTTAAAACAGTAGAAAGAGCTTAAATTTATTTTAACAACGCAAAAGGCGTGCGCGGCAAGCGCACGCCTTTTATTTTATTTTTCTTTACTGTACATAATGCACGGCTGCGCGAAGCACGGGGGAATTATCGTACGTTACATTGTTATACTTGTACGGTTTATTGTCGATATTTTCCTTCAATGCCGCCCACTGCTCTTTACTGCCGTTAAAATATATATCTTCGAGCGCGGAACAACCGAAGAAGGCGTGTCCGCAATAAAGATTATTGTTTTTGAAAACCGCGCCCTCCACCTTTTTCAGACTTGAAGAAAGCGTAACTTTTTTGAGAGACGAACATGCCGCAAAGGTTCCTGCGGGAAGCTCGGTTACGCCGCTTCCGACAGTCGCTTCCTCAAGCGAAAGACAGGTATGAAACGCACCGTAGCCGAGAGCGCGCACGGTTTTTTCCTTTCCTTCGCCGTCGGTGGTTATTTCGTCGCGCACGCTGTCGGGTATAACGACTTTTTTAAGACCCGTACTGTAATAAGCGCGTTCGCCTATATACGAAAGGGTTTGCGGAAACTCCGCCTGCGTAATTTCGTAGCACCCCTCGAAGGCTTGATCGTTTATCTTTTCAAGACCTTGCGGCAGATTTATTGCGGAAAGCCTTTCGCAGTGTAAAAACGCCGCAATCCCTATTTCCTTTACGGTTTCGGGAATTGCGATACTTCGCAAAGACTGGCAAAAGCCGAACATTCCGCGGGCAATTTCCGTTATTGCGGAGCCGTCGGCAAAGCTTGCTTCTTCAAGCTGGTAATTGTGCGCAAACGCCGCGTCGCCTATCTTGGTGACGGTGGCGGGGATAACGACCGACGTAAGATTTCCGCCGGCAAACCCCTCCCGCTCTATCTCCTTTACGGGGATACCGTCATGCTCGGCAGGGATTTCCAGTCTGCCTTTAAGCGAGGGGGAATACCCCGAATAGCTTACCGAATAATACTTGCCCTGTTCGTCCTCTTTCAGGGTGTAAACCTGTTTACCGCTGCAACCCGAAAATACGGGGACGCACGTTAAAACGATTGCGGCAATCGCAATTAATGCCGTGAATTTTCTTTTCATAACGCGTTTATTATATCACGGCGGAAGCCGGAATGCAACAACTTAACCGCAGACCGCGCGGAACACCCGTGTGAAATTCTCATGACGGAGCTTACGCGTCAGACGGTAACCGAGATTATCCTGTAAATATTGCAAAAGCGCGGGGACTTTAAGGCAGTCCTCCAAATCGGGCGGGGCCGGTATTCCGTCAAAGTCGCCGCCGAGGGCTACGGCATCGTCGCCGCCGACGTTTACGATATGCTTCACGTGGGCGAGCAAATCCGCAAAGGTCGCGCCGCGCCCGAGAAAATCCTTACAGTAATTCACGCCTATTACGCCGCCGCAGTCGGCGATTTTTTTTATAAGCGAATCGGTAAGATTGCGCGCAACCCCGCACACCGCCGCCGCGTTGGAGTGGCTTGCGACAATCGGAATTTTTCTGTTTTTTAAAATTTGCAGCGCGCCGCCGTCCGACAGGTGGGAAATATCTATTATTATTTTCAGCGCGTCGAGCATTTCCACCGCCTTTTCGCCGAGCGGCGTAAGCCCACCGCTTTCCCTCTCGGAAAAAAGCGGAATGCCGTCCGCAAATTTCAGGTTGGGCATTGCCAGCGCGTTTTCATAGTTCCATACAAGCGACGCCATTTTTACGCCGTACGAGGAAAGGGCTTCCGCTTTTTTAAGGTCGTCGCCTATAAAGCCGAGATTTTCCACGGTGAGAATTGCGCCCGTTTTGCCCGAACGGATACAGCCGTCCAAATCCGCCGTGCAAAGAATTTGCTTTATGCCCAGTCTTTTTATTTCAGAGTAGAAATAAGAAAGGTACTTTTCAAAGCGAAGCGCGGAGCCGTCGCCTTGCGTAAAAACCGCAAAGCATTGCGCCGCGCACCCGCTTTTGTTCAGTTTATCATAGCTTGCCTGAAAGCCTTTATCCGCAAGTCCCGCGCCCGCGTCAAAGCACGCCGTCAGCGTGTCGCAGTGCATGTCGACGTACTTCATTTGCGGCAGATGCGCCTTAAAATAAACCTGACGGGTTTGGGCGGCTTAATGCAAATTATAGTCATAACTTATCCCCCATAATTTTTACGGAGACGCGTCTCCGCACAATTATTATATGCGTGGAAATATAAAAAGGTTAATTGTTTTTAAGTCTTGAAACAGTCGCCGCCATATCGGACGATTTGAACACCGCCGAACCGGCGACAAGCACGTTCGCGCCGGCGGCGCGTATTTCTGCGGCGTTTTCTTCCGTAACGCCACCGTCAATTTCTATATCCATATCCGCGCGTCCGATACTTACGGCATAGGCGCGCGCAGTTTTTATTTTTTCGAATACTTCGGGAATGAACTTCTGTCCGCCGTAGCCCGGGAATACCGACATAAGCACGACCATGTCGCACAGGGGAAAAACGGGGAAAATATTTTCCACGGGAACATCCGGATTAACCACCGCGCCGCACTTAACACCGTAGGACTTGATAAGGCGCAAAGTTTCTTCCAGATAGGTTTCGGATATCTTTCTGCAAGCTTTATAATGTACCGTTATTATGTCCGCGCCCGCCTCCGCAAAAAACTTTATCTGGGTTTTGGGGTGCTCGACCATAAGGTGGGCGTCCAAGGTAAGCTTTGTAAGCGGACGGATATTTTTTACCATCTGCCCGCCGAAAGTTATCGGCTCTACAAAGCTGCCGTCCATTACGTCGCAGTGAATTAAATCCGCGCCGCTTTTTTCAAGCTTTTTTACCGTTTCCCCCATGACGGAGAAATCCGCCGAAAGTATGGAGGGCGCTATTTTTGTAGTCATATGTTTTCTCCTTTCAAATATCCCGCGCGAAGCTGTCCGCACGCGCCGCCTATATCCGCGCCGACGCGGCGGCGCACCGTTGCGGAAAGTCCGCCCTTTTCAAGACGGGCGCAAAATTCGTAAGCTTTTTTTTCGGTCGCGGCGGAAAGCTTACGCTCCTTTACCTCGTTCAGTCTTATCAGATTCACGTGGCAGCAACGCCCTTTCAAAAGCGAAACAAGCATGTCGGCATGCCGTCCGTCACAGTTTTCTCCGTCTATCAAAGTATACTCGAAAATATACCGCCTGCCGGTTTTTTCAAAGTAATAATCGCACGCCTTTAAAATTTCCGCAATGGAATATTTTTTGGCTACGGGCATGGTCCGCGCGCGTCCCTCGTCCGTTGTCTGGTGCAGGGAAATCGAAAGATTTACGTCAATACCCTCGTCCGCGAGCGCGTAAATTTTCGGAACAATACCGCACGTGGATAGCGAAATGTTGCGCGCCGAAATGTTTATTCCGCCCGCGGCTGTGACGTTGCGCAAAAATTTTATTACGTTACAGTAGTTGTCAAGCGGCTCTCCGCTGCCCATTAAAACCACTTTGTTCACAGCCCTTGCCGCGGCACTTCCGCCGCGATTTACCGCATGCAGGGCGTTGACCGTCAGAATTTGAGCAATTATTTCACCCGCGGTAAGATTGCGCACAAGTCCGCCCAGCGTGCTTGCGCAAAATTTACAGCCCATACGGCAACCGACCTGCGTGGAAACGCACTGCGAATAGCCGTACTCGTACTTCATTAAAACACCCTCTACTATGTTTCCGTCCGCAAGGGAAAACAGGTATTTTTCCGTTCCGTCGGAGGCCGTCAGGGTCTTAATTATTTTAACGGGCTCGTCCTCGTATTCCGCGGCAAGCTTTTCGCGCAGATCCGCGGGCACGTTTATTCCGGATATTTTTTTGCCGCGCATAAGCCCGTCGTAAAGCTGCTTCGCGCGGTACTTTTTTTCTCCGAGCGAGAGTATTAAATTTTCAAGCTCGGAAAAGCTCAAATCTTGCAGAATTTTTTTCATCGAATAAACTGTTTAAGGGTTTCGATGCACTCTTCCATCGCCGCGGCGGAGGGAATGTGCCCCGAATTTTTTATTACTCGCACGGTCACGTTTCCGTTGCCGAAGTCCTCCGACAACAAAAATTTCGTCGAGGTGATTATGTCGGTGTCGCCTTGCAGAAGAAGGTATTTAACGCGCACCTTCGAAAGCTCGTCAGATAAATCCGCTTCGAGCAGTTCGCGCCAGAGTATCTCGTTTTGTCTGTAACCGTTGTTGACGATTGCCTTGAAATCTTTGAAAGTATAGTCGGGGCTCGCGATAAGACCTTTTACTATCTTGCCCACCGCCAAGGGCTTCGAGTTTTTGTTGGTGTACGCGTTTGTGTGCTTTTTGAGCAGCTTGTAAAGCTTTTTCATGTTCGCGTCTAAAACCTTATACTCGCAGTCCGTGTTCGTTTTTATTATGTTATGTACGGCAAGCTTTTTGCCCTTCGGCGCACTTTCAAACGCAGACAAAACCTCGTCGTTGAAAAACAGATTTTTTAAAACCTGACCGTAGACTAAAACTCCGTTCAAAAGTTCGGGCACGCGGACGGCGGTTTTCAGCGCGAGCACGCTGCCCCAGCTTATGCCGAAAAGATACAGCTTGTTTTCGGGAAATCTCTTTTTGATTTCGCCTACGAGGTCGACCGTCATATTAACGAAAGCTTCTGTGTTCAAATTGTCCACTGCGGCGTTGTTAATTCCGCAGCCGAGCTGGTCCCAGTAGACCATGACGGCGGCGTCGGTCCACTCGGGGAAAAGTCCGCGGCAGCCGACCGAAAAGGGAACGGGCGAGCCCGGTCCGCCGTGCAGTGTAATCACCACGGGCAAGCTTTTGCTTTTGCCCTCGATTGCGATTTTCTGGCTGTAACCGCCGAGCGTTACCTCCGCTATTTCGGACACCTCGCAGCTTGAAATGTACGCGCTTCTTGTTTTATCCAATGTGTTACTCCTTTATGAAAGTTGTTATAAAAAACCCCGCGCCGAGCGATATATTAGGAAGATACTGCAAGCCGAATTTCGTCCTTCTGTGCGCAAGCGGACTTTCGGGAATTTCAAGCGTAAAATTATTGTGCTTTTGCAAAAAATTGCAGACCGTGCTGTCGTTCTCCTCGGGCAGTACCGAGCAGGTGGAATAAAACAGTCTTCCGCCGCTTTTGACGTAGCGCGAGCAGTTTTCGAGTATCGCAAGCTGCAATTTATTCAGCGACGCGATATCTTCCTCCTTCCTGAAAAGCTTTATATCCGGATTTTCGTTTATAACGCCCGTGCCTGAGCAGGGAACGTCGCATAAGACCGTATCGAAGGCGTTTTCGTACTCCGCATTGAAAACCGAGCTGTCCGCCAAAACGGCCGTCACGTTTTCCGCGCCCATTCTCTGTTTATAGGAATTTATAAGCGCAACCCTGTGCGCGTGAATATCGCAGGAGGTGACCGACGCGCACTTTTCAGCCAGCAATACCGACTTGCCGCCGGGCGCGGCGCACGCGTCGAGAAGCTTTCCGCACGGCGGCACTGCCGCGCATATAGCCGCGGAGCCTACCGAACGGAAGGTATAATCGCCGACGTCGTATCCGCCGTCACGCACAAAGTTTTTGAAAATATACGTGTTTTCAAACGGAGTATCCGTATGCGGCAAAGACATGTATTTTTCCGCGCCTCGCTTAAAGTATACGCATACGCCCTGCGACGGTGCGGAAAGAATTGCTTCCGCTTCCGATTTGTAACTGCGCCGCAGTCTTTTTACAAGCCATAAAGGCGAAGACGTAATTTGCGAAATTCTTTCGTCAGTACTTTCGGGCAGGGGCGGAATTTTATAGGAGCGTAAAAGGGCGTTCACAAACCCCGACGCGCCGTCCTTGCCCAGCTTTTTGCAAAGCTCCACCGCGCGGTCGACCACCATATAACCGTGCTTATCCATAAATTCAAGCATATACAGCGCAATTTTAAGTATAAGCTTTACGGCGGCTTTTGGTTGCTTTTGCGTATTGGCGGCTATTATGCGCGAAAGAAATATATCGTTTTCCACAACGCCGTAGCAAATTTTTACCGTACGCGCCCTGTTTGCAAATTCAATCTGCGTTTCGTTTATAGCCTGTTTGAGATATTTCCCGTCGGAATATACCTTTTCAAGTACAAGATAGGGGTCGGCAAGCGGATTAGTCAAGCTTATCACCCGTCTTTATCTTTCTGCCGTTCACGTAGTCGGAAGCCCTCATTCTTTTCCCGCCCGAGGGTACAAGCTCGGTAATAAGCAACGCGCCGCCGCCGCACGCAACGGTAATTCCGCGCTTGTCCGCGGAAAGAACTTCACCCGCCGCGCCCGCGCCGTCGCAAGGCTGCGCACGGAGAATATTCAACGCAACGCCGCCCTGCATGCAGTATGCGACGGGTTCGGGATTCATCGCCCTTACAAGACGGCAAATGCGTTCCGCGGAATTTTCAAAATTTATTTTTCCGTCGGCTTTGGTTATTTTTTTGCAATAAGTCGCTTTTGCCTCGTCCTGAATCAGAAGCTGGGCGTCGCCCTTTTCCAGAAGCGCGACCGCCTCCGTCGCCGCCTCCGCCGCAAGAAGCGAAAGAGTCTTTTCCAGCTCGCCGTAAGTTTTTTCTCCCACCGGACATCTTTTTACAAGCAGTATTCCGCCCGAATCGAGCGAAAGCTCTGTCTTCATTACGGTTATGCCGGTATATTCCTTGCCCTCCGCCACGGCGGACTGTATGGGCGAAGCTCCGCGAAGCTCCGGCAAAAGCGACGCGTGCGTATTCCACACCCCGCGCGGAAAACAGTCCAAAATTTCCTGCGTCAACAGCTGACCGTAGGCGCAGGTTATCATTATATCCGCGCCCAAAGCGCGCACCTCGTCCGCATGTAAGCGGATTTTTTCAAAGTCGTACACGGGTATGCCCAGACTTCCCGCAAGAAGCTTAACGGGCGTCGGTGCGGGAATTTTTTTTCTGCCGGTCGGTTTGTCGGGCTGAGTTATTACCGCAATTATTTGCGCGCCCGCGTCATAAAGCGCCTGCAATACGGGGACGGCAAACTGCGGAGACCCTGCGAAAATCATTTTCATAAATCAATCCTCGGGCGGAAGGTCGTAGACCTCCGAAGCCCTGTCGGTATAAAGTATCCCGTCGAGATGGTCAAGCTCGTGACAGACGGCGCGGGCGAAAAACCCCTCCGCCGTGAGCTTGTGCTTTTTACCGTATCTGTCCCTGTACTCCGCCTTAACCTTATAGGGGCGCGTAACCGTGCCTTGCTTGCCCTTTACGGAAAGGCAGCCCTCCGCGCCGGTCTGCTCTCCCTTGACGGAAATTATTACGGGATTAAGCATCTCGTAATACCCCTCGTCCACGTCGATAACGACCGCACGGATAGCAAGACCTATCTGCGGCGCGGCAAGCCCCGCGCCGTGCTCCGCACGGACGGTCTCCTTCATATCGTCGAGAAGCGCGGAAATATCATAATTGAAATTTTTTACCTCCGCGCACTTTTCCCTTAAAACGGGTTCGCCGGTCTGTACGACGTAACGTCTTGCCATTTGTCCTCTCCTTGTTTTTTATGATAAATTTACCGGGTTTTCTTCCACGTAGACAAGCGTGTCGCCCGAAGTATACTTTAAAGATATGTCGTAAAGCTTCTCCAAAAGCTCGCCGTCGGTCAGCCGCATAAGCACTTGATAGCGGTGCCTGCCCTGTATCTTTTTTACGGGCGAATGCATTTTGTTCATGAATATAAATTTATCGGGTCTTTGCCCCCTCAGCCCGCCGACGTCGGTATACACGCCCTTCAACGCTTCAAGCGCGGCGGCGTTATCCTCCGACGTGACCATTATCCTGCATATCAGCGCATAGGGGGGATATCCCGAAGCCTTGCGCATTGCCGTTTCGTTGCCGAAAAAGCCTTTATAATCGTAATTTACGGCGTAGCGCAAAATATAGTCGTCGGGGGAACAGGTTTGAAGAACCACCTTGCCCGCTTCCCCCGCGCGCCCGCTTCTGCCGGCGACCTGCGTTATAAGCTGAAACGTGCGCTCGCCACTTCGGTAATCGGAAAAATGCAGACTCATGTCCGCGTCCAGAATACCCACAAGCGTAACGGAAGGGAAGTCGTGTCCCTTGGCTATCATCTGCGTTCCGACGAGAATATCCGCCTGCCTGTCCGAAAACTGTTTTAATATTTTATAGTGTCCGTCCTTGCCCGTAACGGTGTCGTTGTCCATGCGCAGGATACGCGCCGCGGGGAACATGCTTTTAAGGTCGGACACCACCCTTTGCGTGCCCGTGCCGTTGTAGAGAATGTGCTTGCCGCCGCAGTCGGGGCAAGCGGAAAGCATCCTGTACTTCGCACCGCAGTAATGGCATTTAAGGCAGTTTTCCTCGCTGTGGTAGGTAAGCGTAACGTCGCAGTTTTCGCACTTTGCCGTATAGCCGCAGTCACGGCACAGCACCGTGCGCGAATAGCCGCGCCTGTTCAAAAATATTATAGCCTGATTGCCTGCGGATAAAGCGGCGTCAAGCTCCTCCCTCAAAGCGGAAGAAAACGCGGTGTTGTTGCCGCGCCTTACCTCTTTGCGCATGTCCGCTATTATAATTTCGGGCAGAGGCTTGCCGTTGATACGCTCCTCCAGTGTAATCAAATTAAACTTGCCGTCCGCCGCCTGCGCATAGCTTTCCACGGACGGGGTCGCACTGCCGAGTATAAGCTTTGCGCCGTTGTACTCCGCGCGCATTAACGCCACGTCGAAAGTGGAATACCTCGGAGCGGTTTCGCTGAAATAAGAGGAGTCGTGCTCCTCGTCTATAATTATAGCGCCTATGTTTTCGAGAGGGGCGAAAACCGCGCTTCTCGCGCCTATGGCGATTTTTGCCTCGCCCGAGCGGAGCCGCCACCATTCGTCGAACCTTTCCCCCGAAGAAAGTCCGCTGTGAAGTATAGCCGCCGCGCCGCCGAAGCGCGCGCGCAGTTGCGACAGCATCTGCGGGGTAAGGGAAATTTCCGGCACCAAAAATATCGCGCTTCTGCCGCGCGCTATCTCGCGTGCGATAACGCTGAGATAAATTTCCGTCTTGCCGCTGCCCGTCACGCCGTGGATAAGGTTGACGCGCTTATCCGTTTTCTCTATGCTTTCGAGCGCGGACTGCTGCGCTGGCGTTAAAATCTTGCCCGAATAGTCCTCCGGCAACCCCTTGAACGGACTGCGGACGATTTTTCGCTTTTCGATTTTCAGCGCGCCCTTTTCCGCCAGAGAATTTATTGCGCCGCGTCCGAATTTTTCGCATAGCGCCGCAAAATCTTCCTCTCCCTTTTCTTTGAGATACGCCAACGCTTCCGTCTGCTTTTTCGCCGCTTTTGAAATTTTAACGTCTGCCGTAACGTACACGGCGAAGCGGCGGAAGCTTTCATGCACCCTGCCGAGGCGCATTTCCGACGGGATAAACAGTCTCAGCGAAGCCGCCTTCGGTACGCGGTAACGGCGCGAAATGCGCTCCATCAGCGAAAAGCACTCCGGTACCAATGCCGGAGACTCGTCGTAAATTTCCGCAACCGGCTTTATCTTTTCCGGCGGAAAAACGGAAGTACGGCTTACGCCTATGACGAAGCCGTCTATCACTCTGTTCCCGAAAGGCACCTTTACGCGGCTGCCGGTTTTAAGGTCGTCGGGGCAGGAATATTCGAATATTTTATCCACCTGGCTGTGGGCTACGTCGACTATAACCTGTGCGAACATAAAATATTTTCCGCCGCGGCATAAAAACCGCAATGCCGCGGGTGATTGCAACCAATCACCCGCGAGCTTTTAATCCTTTGTATATTTGATTTTTCCGTCCGCAATTTCCTGACACGCAACGGAAATTTCTTTGAGATACTCGTCGGGGTCGGCGCCGCTTGCGGCATGCTTTTCCAGTATCTGTCTGGCGCGTTTTGCGGCAACCACGCAAAGGCAGTAGCGCGAAACAGGCTCCCCGTTAGAGCCGAGACGGTCGATAAGAACGTCTACCGAAGGTTGGTTTATCATATTAATCTCCTTTAACGGTTTTGTTTTTCGTTTTCGATAATATTTTCTATTTCTTTAACGGCTTTATCGAGATTGCCGTTTATAACCACATAGTCGTACCCGCTTTGTTTGGAAAGCTCGTAATCCAGGCGGGAAAGCCGCTGCTCTATGCCCTCCGCGGTTTCGGTGCCGCGTAAAAGCAGACGCTTTTTCAGCTCCTCCCTGTCGGGCGGCGCTATCATAATGAGTAACGCTGCGGGATAAGCTTTTTTTACCGCCAACGCTCCGTCCACGTCTATTTCCAGAATCACGTCGCGCGTTTTAAGCTTGCTTTCGACGAAAAATTTCGGCGTGCCGTAATAGTTTCCGAAATGTTCGGAATATTCCAAAAACCCGCCTTCCCTTATCAGTTGGGTAAATCTGTCGCGCGGGATAAAGAAATAGGACACCCCGTCTTTTTCGCCTGCGCGGGGGGCGCGCGTCGTGCAGGATACGCTTAACTCGAAGCCGCCCTTTTCAAGCAGCCTTTTCACTATGGTTCCCTTACCGACCCCCGAAGGGCCCGACAGCACTATGAGCGTGTTACTCAACGTTTTGCACCTGCTCGCGTATTTTTTCTATCTCGTTTTTAAGCGCTAACGCAAGACGCGTAACCTCCAAATCGTTGGATTTGGAGCATATCGTATTAGTTTCCCTGTTGAACTCCTGAATGAGGAAATCCAGCTTTCTTCCGACAAGTTCTTCCTTACAGATAGCTCTGAAAGCCGAAACGTGCGCATTTAAGCGGGTAAGCTCCTCGTCGATATTGCTTTTGTCGGCAAACAGCGCAACCTCGGTAAGAAGCCTTCCTTCGTCGACGCCCGCGCCTTCAAGCGCTTTTTGCATCTTAGCTTCCAGCTTTGCCTTGTAGCCGTTTGCGACAAGCGGCGCGCGCTTGGCTATTTCCGAAACCAGCTTTTGTATGGCGTCCATACGGGAAAGCATGTCTTTTTTCAGCTTCTCGCCCTCCGTCCTGCGCATGCCGTTCAAATTTTCAAGCGCGGAGGAAAGCGTGATTTTCAAAGCGTCCAGACACTGCTCGTCCGCGGACGGAACGTCCTCTGTCCTGATAACGTCGGGGTAGCGCAAAATATCGGTTACGGAAAAATTGTCCACGGCGTCGGGGAAAAGGTTTTTGACCTTTCTTGCGGCGTCAACGTATGCGGAAGCCGTGCCCTCGTCAAGATAAAGCGCGCGTTTTTTTTCACGCTTGTCCGTAAAGCTTACGTACACGTCGGCATGTCCGCGCGTCAGCTTTTCCCTGACGATACCGCGGATAACGTCCTCGTACGCGTTGAATATGCGCGGACCCTTTATCGCCGCGTCAAGGTAACGGTTGTTTACCGTTTTTATCTCGACGGTAAGCTCTATGCCGCCCTGCCTGTATTCTCCCCTGCCGTAGCCGGTCATACTCAGCATAATCTTCCCCCACAGGTAAAAATATTTTTCTTCCTATAATTATAGCAAGTTTATTTAAAAATTACAAGCAGAACGGCGTTAAAAAGAAAAAAAGTACGCTTCATTGCATTATGTCTGCGTACGGTGTATAATATTGTCGGCGGCGGTTTTGTTAAATTACTTGGCTGCGTTCCGGTCGTGACGGAAACTCTGTGCATGCTACTTATCTGTCAGCTTCCGGTACTCAGCATTATTTAAATTCCGTACTTCTTCAAGCTGTGCGGCCTGCGCTTTACATGATAGGCTTCTCCTTGGCGGACGAGGACGGATTTCTCAAAACAACGGATACCCGTTGTTTTGCCGTCCGAGATAAGCAAACGTATAGCAACACGTTTGCGTG
>CAJTRW010000021.1:0-3772 GCA_910578765.1 uncultured Christensenella sp. | reverse complement strand
AACGCGCATTCGGGTTATCAGCTTTTTCGTAAAGCGGTCGGGTTTTTTCTTTTCAATAATCTTCGCGCCCGTCGACAAACAATCCGCGCGTGCGCGAGGTTATAAGGTGGTATCTGTTTTGCGGAGTTATTTCAAACATGGAAAACTGTTGCGCGGAACCTGCTATAGCCCCCGACACCTCGGAAAAGTAAGCCATATTGCCCGCGCACATTACTACGGGTACGCCGTACAGATAAGAGTAAGCGCGGATAAGCAAGGGCGGCACGTTGTCCTTTAACTCCTCCGCCACGGCTATTATTAAATTGCAGCCGCACAGCGAAAGAGAGTTGAAACACTC
The DNA here is from genome assembly GCA_910578765.1 of uncultured Christensenella sp. Taxonomy (GTDB): domain Bacteria; phylum Bacillota; class Clostridia; order Christensenellales; family Borkfalkiaceae; genus Coproplasma. Next base: position 3,435 of record CAJTRW010000021.1, on the reverse strand, counting down.
CGGAAACAGCAAATCGTTTTCCACTATCAACCCGATTTTGTATCCGCCTACCGAGTAAAACCCAAGCCCCGCGCCGCTTTTCCAGTCCTCGCAGTCGATAACGTGCGTCATGTCCGAAATACCGAGCAGTTTGCCCCTGTCGGCAACGGCTACGGACTTCCTTAAAATTCCGCGGCTTTTTGTTTTGCACGCGCAAACGACGCCGCAACCGGCGGTTTTGGACAGGCGGGCGCAGTCTTCGAATTTATCCGTCACACCCCTGAGTTCGCTTTCGTAATCCACTTCGCCCAAACCTTTAAAACCGAACACCGCTATATCGCAGCGCGGAAGATTTGCGGCGTCTTTTATGCTGCCGCCGGCCGCTACGCATATTATCATACCTTACATTTTATTTACGGTAAAAGAAATATGTTAAAAAAAGTTTTATCGGGCGCGGGACACGCATAAGCTATTTCGAGGTGTATTGTGAAAAAACTTTTATCTTTCCTGCTTATCGTATGCGCTTTTGCGGCGGTGCTTTCGTTTACGTCATGTAAAAAGAAGACCGTCAAAGTCAGCGAATACGATATAAACGTTACCTACGACAGCCAAACGCGTACCTTGACGGGCGTAGAAAACTTCACATATTATAACGATACCGACAACGAAATAAGCGACCTGAAATTCAACCTGTACGGCAACGCTTTCCGTGAAAACGCGAAATACAAGCCAGTGTCGCAAAGCTATTCCTCCAAGGCGTATTACGACGGGGCAAGCTACGGCGGAATGAGCATAGAGGGCGTGGAAAACTGCGCGGGCTGGAACGTAGGCGGCGAGGATGAAAATATTCTTACCGTCACCCTGCTCAGCGCCGTTTATCCCGAACAGAGCGTTAAAATTTCCATAAACTACACGCTTACGCTTGCAAAGGTAAACCACCGCACGGGCGTGACGGCAAACACCGTAAACTTGGGCAATTTTTATCCGGTGCTGTGCGCGTATACCACCGAAGGGTTTGCCGAATGCAACTATTATGCCTGCGGCGACCCGTTCCTTTCCGAATGTGCGGACTATAAAGTTACGCTGACCATGCCCGCCGGATACTCCGCGGCGGCAAGCGGAAAAACCGTTAGCGAAACCTCCACCTCCGACTGCAAAAAATGCACGTACACCCTTTCGGGCGCGCGCGACTTTGCGTTGGTGCTTTCGGACAAATTCAAAACCGTGACCCAAAGCGTAAACGGCGTGGACGTAAACTATTACTATTATGCGGACGTCAATCCGCAGGCAAGTCTTACAGCGGCTTGCGAAAGCTTGGATTACTTCGGCAAAACTTTCGGCAAATACGTATACCCCACGCTGTCCGTAGTGCAGACGGGCTTTTGCTACGGCGGCATGGAATATCCCGCGCTGACCATGATAAGCGACGAGCTGACCACGGACGGAAATATTTACACGATAGTGCACGAAAACGCGCATCAATGGTGGTATGCAATGGTGGGAAGCGACCAGCTTAACTGCGCTTGGCAGGACGAGGGACTTGCGGAATACAGCAGTCTTATGTTCTTTGAAAGCCACCCCTCGTATTCCTTTACACGCACGGGGCTTATAGGCACGGCGACAAAATCCTACCGCTCCTATTACTCGGTATATAACCAGATTTTCGGCGAAGCAAACACAAGCATGAACAGGAATTTAAAAGAATACGAAAGCGAATACGAATACTCTAATATAGCTTACAACAAAGGGCTTATCATGTTCGATATGTTAAGGCAGTCCATAGGCGACGACAAATTTTTAGGCGGAATAAAAAAATATTATGCAAATAATATTTATAAGCTGGCGTCTTGCGACGATTTGTTAGGTTGCTTTATAGGCGGCGGTAACGACGTGGAAGGTTTTTTCAATTCCTTTATAGAGGGTAAAATTGTTATATGACAAATTAAATACAAACGCTTGCATTAAAGAATATAATAATATATAATTTAGATGATTATGGATACCGACGGTAATTTATATTTCAGAAAACCGAATAGGCTGTAACATTCCGTACCAAAGCAAAACGCAGAATTTTGTTCGATTGCAGATGCACGGAATTTTCCGTGCATTTTTTATTCGGCATCAAACAAAATTTTAATGAGGAAACGGTTATGGTAAAATACTTTCTTACGACCGGAAGCGGCGCGCCCGAACAGCGCGCACAGTTTGAGGAGCGCTGCTGGATTGACATGGTTAACCCCAGCGACGACGAATGCGACGACGTTGCCGCTGCCACGGGCATACCCGAGGATATGATTAAAGCCGCGCTGGACGAGGAAGAACGCGCCCGTACCGAATTCGACGACGGTTGCGCAATGTTCCTTGTGGACTGCCCTTTAATCGAGGAGAGCGACGGGGGCGACAGCTATACCACCCTGCCGCTTGCGGTGATATACAATAAGAAATGTATAGTTACGGTCTGCCTGAAAGGAAACACCGTACTGAAAGATTTCATAACGGGGCGCGACCGCACGGATACCCGCGCGCCGTTGCACTTCGTACTCAAATTCATGCTGGGCAACGTAAAACGCTTTTTGTACTGCCTTAAACAGATTGACAGAAAGAACCACCGTATTCAGAGCGAGCTGGGAAGAACAATGCGCAACAGCGAAATTATACAACTTCTCGATTTGCAGAATTCGCTGGTGTACTTCTCCACCTCCCTCAACTCCAACGAGCGCGTGCATGAAAAGCTTTTCAAGGTAGAGGGCGTTGCCACGCGCGAGGAGCTTACGGATTTATACGAGGACGTAATTATCGAGGGCAGGCAGGCGATTGAAACCTGTAACATTTACAAAAATATTTTAAGCGTGACTATGGACGCGTACGGCTCGGTCATTTCCAACAACGCCAACGACACCATGAAAAAGCTGACTATTATTACCATTCTGCTTGCGGTGCCCACAATGATTGCGGGCTTTTGGGGAATGAACATGCCCGTGCCCGGGCAAGACGGATATGCGTTTTATCAAACGGGTTGGTTTTGGCTGGTTGTGTTTTCCGCGATAGCGCTTACGGCGGTCATAGGGATTTTTTTGATTAAGAGCAATCCGTTCAAAAAAAGTATAAAACAGAAAAAGAGCAAAAAACGAAACAGAAGGGAAAAATAAATGCCACTACTGCAATATGTATGTAAAAATTGCGGCAAAAGCTTTGACGAGCTTGTCAAAAACCACGGCGACCCCGTGGAATGCCCGTACTGCGGCGCGGCGGCACAGCGTTGTTATTGCGGGGAAATGTTTTCGTCCACGGGAAAACCCGTCAAAAAGTGCAGCGGCAATTGTAAAACTTGCGGCGGCTGTAAATAAAGTATTATAAAAAAGACTTGCATTTAAGCAAGTCTTTTTTATTGCAAAAATTAAGACCCGACCGCTTTACGAAAAAGCAAATAACCCGAATGCGCGTTTAATACGCGCC
>CAJTRW010000020.1:11624-36609 GCA_910578765.1 uncultured Christensenella sp. | reverse complement strand
CGTTCATCCTGAGCCAGAATCAAACTCTTAAGTTTAATTGTATAAAACCGATTACCGAAGTAACCGTGGCTCTATCTCGACTATTTAAGTCATTTATCTTTGCTGACTTTGCTTTGTGGTACTAATGTACTTCAAAGTTAATTGACAGAAACTATTATAAAAAATCGTTTCCTTCTATTCAATTTTTAAGCTTCGTAAAACCGTGAAAAAACACGGCGCTCACTTGCGAGCTTGTCTATAATAACATATGAAAATACAATTGTCAAACGAATTTTCAAACTTTTTTCATATTTTTTTAAAGTTTTTTTGTCGTTTTTCAACTGTTTTTGTCGTTAAGCCGTCTCGCGCGGCAAGCCTACCTACATTACCATAATAATATATATGATGTCAAGCGTTAATTCAAATTTTTTTGCGGCTGCCGCCATACGGTTAATTTTTGACATTTTTGGTTAATTTTATTCATTCCGGCTTTAAATCAGGTCGTCTTCCGTAATTTCGAAAAACTTCAACGCCCGCCTGAATTCGCTTTTTGCGCAGCCGCACACTCTGTCCTTTAAAAACGACAGAATTTCAAGCGCGTATTCCCTGCGCATGCCCGTCGTCATTTTCGCAATCGTTCTTTTTGTTTCGGTACTTGCCCTGCGTCTTTCCACGGTGTCCTTTACCGTCTGCACTATGTCGGCGCTCAGCCCGTCGCTTATTTCTGAAAGCGCGTCCGAGTATTCTACCGCGGAAAAGCCCAAATCGTCATAACACAATTCCAGCCAGTCCTTCACGTCTTGCGGGTCCGGCTTTTTATGCCATTTTATGCTTTTATCTATAATGGCCCTTATGACAATTCTTTTTCAGCTCCGCAAGTCCTTTTTTGCCGTTAATCATCATTATGCTCAAACGCGCGTCTTGTCTGCGGATGAATTTTTCGTCATAAAGCGCCTTATATAAATCAGGCAAGTATTTTTCGTTGTAGCTTTGCCCCATTGCCATAATAATTTCGGTGCGTAAAGGCTCGCCTGATTTTACGGCATTTTCTATATCTTCGTCGTCCACATATTCAAGCGCATGGCTGAAATCGTCCAAACCGCGGTATTTCTTTTTATTGTCGTTGCGGTTTTTTTGCATTTCAATGCCCCCTTGTTTATATCCGTTAAAAGCATAGCATAGCAAAAACACAAATTCAAGCTTTTGAAAGCTTTGCGCGTTTAACTTGATTTTTTATCGGCGATATTATATTATAACAATATAAAAGCAACTCCGCAAAGGAAGAATATGAGAAACTCGAATATAGAATGGATTAAAATAATGGCGGTGGTTTTTGTCGTATTGTGTCACTCCGTGCCGGAAATGTATACTTTCCCCGACGGACAGACGTTTACCGACGGCTTCGCCACGGCAAACCCCGCGTTTTTCGCCGTAGGACTTATTTCGGGTCTGGGGCTTATAGGCGACGTCATTTTCATTGTTTGCTCCTCTTACTTTCTGCTGGACGGCAAAAAGGTAAAGGCGGGCAAGGTTTTCGCAATTATACTTAACGTGCTTATAATTTCGGTCATATATCTTGTAATCATACTTGCGCTTGGGTACAAGCTTTCGCCTATGACCGTAGTCAGGCAGTGCTTCCCCACAACCTTTCAAAATAACTGGTTTATAACATATTATATAATATTTTACCTGTTGCACCCCGTTTTCAATACCATAATAGAGGTATTGGACAAAAAGCGGCTTGCCCTGGCGGCGGGATTGCTGTTTTTCCATTGCAGCATACTGCTGTTTTTTACGGGGAACGCGCCCGGGATAAATAAGTTTATTTGTTTTGTCAATATATATTTCCTCGTGGCGTACTTCAAATATTACGGCGGGGCGCTTGTAAGGTCCAAAAGACTGAACGTCGCGGTATGCGTAAGCTGCGCGGCGCTGTACGTCATAATGAAAGCTGCCGTAAACGCGCTGGGACTGCACTTCGACCACTTCCAAAGCAGGACGACTACCTATTTCCATATAAACAACCCTGTTTTAATACTTTTTGCCTTATCGCTGTTCAACCTCGTAAACACGAAAATCTATTTCAACAGAAGCATAAATTATCTTTCGTCGCTATCGCTGTTGATTTATATAATCCACCGCAACAATCTTTTTGCGGAGCTTATCCAACCGAAGTGGTACGACCTGTTCGTCCTTAATTACGGAAAAGCATATTTTATACCGGCAATACTGACGCTTGCGGCAATTTTATTTGCCGCAAGCGTCGCCGCGGCGACGGTTTACCGCTTCACGGCGGAGCGCGGCGTCAACGCGCTGGGCGCAAAAATTCAAAGCGCCTGCGACCGACTTATGACCCGTCTGCGCGGTCGTACTTAAATAAAGCCTTTAACCGGAAGTTAAAAGGCGCGGCATTCGCTTGATTTTTCCGCGCAAAAGTTATATTATATATAATATGTATAGAACGCTTAGGATAATTTTCTGCATACTGGCGGTGCTTATTGCCGCGGCGGCGATTTTCATATTCGTCTACCTCGGCTGGCAGTGGGGACTTGTAGCCGTTTTGGGCGTAGCCGTCTGCGCGGCGCTTATGGTAACCTTTAAAATGTTGCAGGAAAAGCAGGAAAGAAAGAAAAACCCTCCCCCGCCGCAGGGCGACTTTATAACGGGGAAGGTCGACAAAAACGACAATTGATTTTTTAAAGCCGAATATTTACGGCGCGCCGCGGAACGCGGCGCGCCGTTTTATTTGTCTTTTTACTTGCCGTAATTAATGCCGTTTTATTTGTCTTTTCAGGCAATTCAAATAATCCTCTGCGACTGTATGTAGTACCCCCACCTTGTCTGCGAAATCTGCTCTATCTTGGCATAGTCAGAGGCGGTGTGCAGAATGTAATTTCCGCCCAGATACAGGGCGACGTGTCCTATGCGCTCGATTCCGACTTTATCCTTTCTCGTAGCGTTGGTGAAGAACATCAAATCCCCGCGCCGCAAGTCGGATTTTTTAACCGTCGCGCCCTGAACAACCTGCGTGCGCGTAGTCACGTCCAGCAGCTGCCCCGCACCCTTGTAAAAGATGTACTGCATAAGCGACGAGCAATCGAACTTCGCGGTGGTAAAGCCTTTAAGCATATTGCCCTTACCGTCGTGCAGACGCGTCGCGCCGTACACGTACGGAACGCCGAGGAACTTACTGCCCTCCGCAATGACCGCCTCCACCGTTTTGTTGCCGCTTGACGGAAAATCGACCGTTACGCAGTACTTTTTGGAGAGATAGACCGTCTTATCTCTGTATTTGGTCATATACCAGCCGTTTTCCTCGCCCAGAAGCGAGTAAAGCGTATTTTTCTCCGCCGAGCCGACTACCGTGTAATTCGTTCCGGCGCCCGTGCGCAAATTAACGCCGTCCGCCGTTACGGAAATGTACGCCGCCGTCTTGACCTCCGGCTTTACGACGGGGGCGGAAGGCGCCTCCTCCTCGGGCGGAAGCTGCTCGGGCGTATCCGTTACGGGCGGAACTTGCTCGGGAGTATCCGTTACGGGCGGAAGCTGCTCGGGCGGGAGACTCTCGGTGATGTTGTTATCCTGCTTTATTTCTTCCTTGTCGGAAGCCGCGGCGCAGCCGCTCATTGTTGCGACAGCCGCTATCGATACGGCAAAAGCCGCTAAATTTTTAAATTTCATATAATTCTCCTTTACAGTTGAATTATATCAAATCCCGTGCCGGCTCCGCAATGCAAAGATTTTTCCAGAAATGGAAATATCCGCCGACGTTTACCGCGTCGGCGGATATGAAAATTTTTATTCCACGCCTTCGTTAAGCTTTTTCAAGAGAGCGTCCAAATCGTTCCCGTGGACGAAAACCGCCTGCTCAATCGTCTCGCCGTGCGCCATGGCGCAGCCGAGGCAATGCATGCCGACAGCCTGCAAAATTTCCGCGCTGTTCGGGTTGATTTTAAGACAGTCCATTATAAGCGTATCTTTGGTTATCTTAGCCATAAAATATCTCCTTTATATAAGTATTGTACAATTTGTTTATTTTTAAGTAACTTGCCGCCCTCACCGTCATTCCGAATGCAGCGGGCAATCCTACAATCCGGTCGGATTAAAACTTTATCTGTTGTCTGCCGTCGGGGTATTCCGAGCGGTGTTTAAGCGCATAGACAGCCTTTACCGTACCAATGCCGTCCTTTTTAAGAGGTTTGCCGCGGAAAACGCGCGTTTCTATGGGCAGTTCCTCGGTATTTACCTGAACGACGGTCTTGTCCTCGCTTACAACCGCAAGCGAATAGGGAACCGTAACGTAATCAGCAAACAGTATTTCGCCCTTGCCGCGTATATCGGCTATCATGACGCCCTTGCAAGCCCTGCCTATGGGGTCTATGGTCGACGACACAACGCGCTTGAATCCGCCCAACGTCGTCACTATTATAATTTCCCCTTCGCCCGTGTGCTGTGTGGCGAATATAACCTCGTCGCCGCCGCCTAACGCTATTCCTTTTACGCCGCCGGCAATTCTGCCCTGAACGGGCACGCCTTCCTTATCCGCGTTTAGGCACAGCCCGCCGCGGGTTACGAAAAGCATTGTGGAATATTCGTCCGCGTCGTATTTTTCCACGGTGAGAAGCTCGTCCTCGGGTTTAAGCTTGATAGCCTGGAAGACCTGCTTGCCCTGAACGTATTCCGACCAGTCCGTGCGTTTGACGGCGCCCTGCTTGGTGAAAAACAACAGCTCGCCCTCGGGCACGCCGTCCTTGGGACAGACGAAAAGCTTTACGGGGTACTCTCCCTTTTCCACGCCCTCGGCAAGCGTTTCAAGCTTGCTTCCCCAGGACTTGAATTCGGAAAGCTCCGCATACATTACGCTAAGCTTCACGCAGTTGCCGAGGTTTGTGAAAGCGAATATCACGTCCTCCTGCTTGCAGAATACGACCTGCCTGTGCAGGTGCTGTACCGCCGCGGAAGCCGCAAGCTTGCGCTTCGCCGCAAACATAAACTCGTCCCTGTCGACGAATTTTACGGTGTTGCCGGCGGTTATGCACGCCGCCCAATCCGTAACGTCGCGCTTTACTTCCGCGCCCTTGACCGCAATTTTATCCGCCGCGCCCACTATGCGCGTCTTTCTCTCGCTCTTGTATCTGCGCTTTATCTCGCGCATTTCGGTCTTGACTATGTTCCACTGCTTTTCCTTGCTGTCTATTACGGAACGCAGCTCCTCTATGCGCAATTTAAGCGCGGCAAGCTCGTTTTCAAGCTTCTTGACCTCAAGCTTGGCAAGCCTTGCCAGCCTTAAATCGAGAATGGCCTGCGCCTGCCGCTCTGAAAGGGCGAACCTTTCCATAAGCTTTCTGCGCGCGTCGGGGGTGGACTCCGCCGTCTTGATTATTTTTACAACCTCGTCGACGTTGTGCACGCCTATAATCAGCCCTTCGAGAATGTGACACCGTGCAAGCGCTTCTTTAAGCTCGAAGCGGGTACGGCGCAGAACTATCTGACGCTGATACTGCGTGTAATATCTTATTATGTCCAGAAGTCCCAACTGCTTGGGCTTTCCGCCCGCAATCGCAACCATGTTTATGCCGAAGGTACATTCCAGATCGGTATACTTCAATAAAAGCTTTATAATGGACTGAACGTCCGCTTCCTTCTTGCAATAAATAACGGCGCGCATGCCCGTACGGTCGGACTCGTCTACTATGTCGGCAATTCCGCCAAGCTGCTCCTTTTTGTCCTCCCTCAAAAGCATTATTTTTCTTAAAAGCTCGGCTTTGTTGGTCTGATAGGGCAGCTCGGTTATTACAATCATCTTTTTGCCGTAATCGCCCTGCTCCACCGTGTAGCGCGCGCGCAGGGTTATCTTGCCCCTGCCCGTCTCGTAAGCCTGTTTTAATTCGTTAGCGATAATGAAGCCGCCCGTAGAAAAGTCGGGCCCCGGGATTATCTTCATCATATCGTTTAATGAAATCCTCGGGTTGTCGATATACGCGCAGCAGCCGTCTATCACCTCGCCCAGATTGTGCGTCGGTATGTTGGTCGCAAGCCCGACGGCTATTCCGTTCGCGCCGTTAACAAGCAGATTGGGAAACCTGCCGGGAAGCAGGTCCGGCTCCAACAGCGAATCGTCGAAGTTGAAGGAAAAAGGAACGGTCTCCTTATCCAAATCGCGTAACAGCTCCAATGCGAGCGGCTCTAACCTTGCCTCGGTGTATCTCATAGCCGCGGCGGGGTCGCCGTCGACGGAGCCGAAGTTGCCGTGTCCGTTTATAAGCGTCATGCGCATATTGAAGTCCTGCGCCATACGCACCATCGCGTCGTAGACCGAGCTGTCGCCGTGCGGGTGGTATTTACCCATGCAGTCGCCGACAATCCTTGCGGATTTTTTATGCGGTTTGTCGGGCAGAAGCCCCATTTCCAGCATGGTGTACAGTATGCGCCTTTGTACGGGTTTAAGCCCGTCCTCCACGCGCGGAAGCGCCCTGTCCATAATTACGTACTCCGCATAGGGGAGCATGGACTGCGGCATCACTTCCTCAATGGGCGTGACGTAGGTGTTTCCGGTGGGTATCGTAGTCTGAACGCTTCCGTTGTCTTTCTTCCTTGCCATATCAATACTCTCCCGCGTTGTCGTTTTCGGGTTTGAAGCGGACGCGCTCTATAAGTCCGTCGACTTTGTTGAAGTTTGCGTTGTCGTTTAAAAATTCCCTTCTGCCTTCAACCTTGTCGCCCATAAGCATATCTATAACGTCGGCTGCCTGCGCCGCGTCCTCTATGGTCACCTGCGTAAGATTGCGCGAATTGGGGTCCATAGTCGTTTCCCAAAGCTGGTCTGCGGACATTTCTCCCAGTCCCTTGTAGCGCTGTATCTGATACCCCTTGCCGACCTTTTTAATTTTTTCGTCCAGCTCTTTGTCGTCGTAAGCGTACTCTACAATATCGCGCTTATACACCTTGTACAGCGGCGGCATACCTATATAAACGTAGCCCGCGTTTACCAAGTCGCGCATGTATTTGAAAAAGAAGGTAAGCAGTATGCAGCGTATGTGCATGCCGTCCTGGTCCGCATCAGACAGGATTATAACCTTCTTGTATCTCGTCTTTTCAACGTCGAAGGAGCGGTTGAACCCCGCGCCAATCGCCGATATAAGCGTCTTTAACTCCTCGTTCTGCAAAGCCTGCAAAGCCGTCTTTTTCTGCACGTTCATGGGCTTGCCGCGCAGGGGAAGAATTGACTGATACTGTCTTACGCGCGCCTGTTTAGCCGTGCCGCCCGCGCTGTCGCCCTCTACTATAAACAGCTCGTTCATGTCGGGATTTTTACCCGAGCACGCCGCAAGCTTGCCTATCAGATTCAATCCGTCGTTTTCCGAGGTAGCCTTCGCCACGTCCCTCTCGGCGCGGTGCTTGATTCTGTCGTCGGCGGCGAATTTGGCTTTCTTTGCAATTTCGTCGAAAACCGCCTTGTTGGCTTTATCCGCCACAAGCTCGCCAAGCCCCTCAACGACGGCCTGCTCTACGGGGGCTTTTACTTCGGGGTTGCCCAGCTTTGTCTTTGTCTGTCCCTCGAACTCCACGCCCGTCATCTTGACGGTGAGGACTGCGGTAAGCCCCTCCTTTATGTCGTCGGCAATGAACGGCGGCTCCTTGGATTTCAAAAATCCGTTGCTCTTTGCGTAATCGTTTATAACCTTTAAAAGCCCGTTGTGGAAGCCCGTCTCGTGATAGCCGCCCTCCACCGTGGAAATATTGTTTACGAACGAAAACAGGCTTTCCGTATCGTCCTTGGTGTGGCAGATTGCAAACTCTATCTTAATTTTGCCCGCGGGCGCGTTTTTAAGCTTGATGTCCTTTACGGCAGCGCAGTACTGCGGCTCGGCGTAAAGCGGCGTCCTGTCGCCGTTGAGATATTTAACGAAGTCTATAAGCCCGCCGTCGAATTTGTAGCTTACCGGCTCGCGCGGGGGAAGAAGCACACGCTCGTATCGCGGCGCGTCGTCGTCCATATCGCCCTCCGCCTCGACCTCGGTGTAAAGCTCGCGCTCGTCAATCAAATTTATTTTAAGCCCCTTATTTAGGAAAGCCAGCTCTTTAAGCCGCTTCGAAACCGTGTCGTAGTTCCACTCCACCGTCTCGAAAACTTCCCTGTCGGGCATAAAGCGTACAAATGTTCCGCGCTTTTCGCAGGGCTCGCCCGTGTTTTCCAGCGGGCTGTCGGCAACGCCGCAAAGCCACTTTTTCCGCTCGTCATCGTAGCGGCTGGAAAAGCTCATTTTATATACGGTGTCGTTGTAAACCTCTACTTTAAGCCACTTGGAAAGCGCGTTCGTAACGGACGCGCCCACGCCGTGAAGCCCGCCCGAAAACGCGTAATTCGCGGTGTCGAACTTGCCGCCCGCGTGAAGCTTTGTGAATATAACCTCGACGCCGCTCATCTTCGCCTTGGTGTTGACGTCGGTGGGCATACCCCTGCCGTTGTCCTCTACCGAGGCGGAGCCGTCGCGCCAAAGCTTAACGGTAATTTCGTCGGCGTAGCCGTTCGCCGCCTCGTCGACGGAGTTGTCGACTATTTCCCAAAGAATATGGTGCAGTCCTTTAACGCCCGTAGAACCGATATACATACCGGGCCTCAGGCGAACCGCTTCAAGTCCTTCCAGAATTTTTAAATCGTCTGCGCTATAGCTGTTTTCTGCCATACTTTATCCTTTGCCAAATGATACGTTTTATATTCGCGCAAATCATTTGCCGAACTTAAGTTTTATATGCGTACAAAATTATTTTACCATATTGTAACAAAAAAGTAAAGCATGCGGAAGCAAAAATCTCTACCCCCGAAAACCGCCCACCCTCACCGTCATTCTGAGCAACGCGGAGAATCTACCCCCCCTATGTCATTCTGAGGCTTGCCGAAGAATCTTTTAAATAATCATGTGCAAAGCGCAGCGCGGCGTCTCCCCACCCCCTCTGTCATTCTGAGCAACGCGAAGAATCTCGGCTTCTCCCACGGGAGAAGCTGTCACGCAGTGACTGATGAGGGGTCACCTTATTGTCATGCAAAGCGCCGGCGAAGAATCTATTTCAAATAATAACACGCAAAAGCCCCTTTCGTCCGCCCCGTTTTATACCGCACGGCAAAACCGCAAACAAATAAGCGCGGCTGTGCCGCGCTTATTACAAAATTTTACAAAATTTTACAATTTTTTACAAATTCAATTTAATTTTGTACAAAACTTACTTCTTATTCTTCTTGGCGCTCTTTTTCTTTGCGTTTTCAAAGCGTTCGTCTATGTCGCCCTTGTCCTTGGGTTTAATGACGAGAAGAAGCACAATTCCTATCAACGCCGCGCCCGCTATCGAAAGAAGCACAACCGACACAACGTTGTTTTTAAGCCAGTCGGACTCGCCTTTAAGCGACTTCGCCGTGACGGAAGCAACCACGCCCAGCTCGCACGTAACGGGCTCGGACACCATGTGCTTGTCGGTAACCTCGGCGCGTATCATGTAGAACGCGTTGTTATCCTGCGGGGTGAACGACGTAGAGCCTTTATCCCAGCCGTAGTCCTTATAAAGCTCGTATTCCTCGTCCGTTTCCTCCATATCGGCAAGGGCGGGAATTTCCTTAAAGTACTTCTGCGTTGAAGCGTCGCCGTAAAGCGCCGACATATTGTCTACGAATTCCTGATAAGTCAGCGTCTTGCCTTCGCCGTTGTAGTATGCCGCGCGGTCGAACAGGAAAAGCCTGTAAGTCACGTCGTAGCTGCCGGTAATACCGTTTATTTTGAACGATGCGGAGGTGTACTTAGTACCGACGTAAGCCGTGCTCTGCAAGCCGGGGGTCTCCTCGAAAGTTACGCCCGTGTACCCTACCTCGAAGCGGAACCAGGGCAGATAATCCGCAAGTCCTTCCTCGTCCTCGTCCTTGAACATATTCCATATTTCCGAGGAAGCGAATTCCACAATCTCGTAATCCGTTCCGTCGATGTTGATATACTTTTTGCCCTTTTCCTTATCGCCTTCCAGCGCTTTAAGGTAGTACATGTTGTTGCTTGCCGCGTCCGTCGCGTAAACGGTAAACACATACTCGCCGGGCTGCGATATGTTTATGGAAAGATTGGAGTACGCCAGCGAAGTATTCGACTGCTGCGTCTTATGATAGAAGTATATGCCGTAGCGCATATCCTTATAGGGCGTCGCGTTGTCGGCGAAAAGCTTTTCGGGCGAGGGCAGATACATATAACTGGACGAACCCGCCGACAGATTTTTAGCCGCCTCGTTTACCTGAGCCTGATACTCGTCTTTAAGCTGCTCCCAAGTCATGGAGTAAGCGCCGTTATAGTTGTACGTCGCGCCCAGCTTGTCCTTAGCCACGACTATAAAGCTTGCGTTATCCGCCTTATCCGCCAAATTAATCTTGTAACCGTCGTTTACATACCAGTCGAGATACACGACCGAAGTTTCCGCATTGCTCGAAACGTCGGTAAGCTCCATATATACCTTTGCAAGCATTTCCGCCTTGAAATACCCTTCCGTATCAGTTCCGCCTATGGTATACGCGTCGAATTTCGTTCCGTCCAGCTCCGCGCCGTTGGGAAGATACTTGTCCGTGTCCGTTTCGAGAATGATGTTATCGGTTGCGGTTATTTCCTTGAACAGCGACTTGTCGTTGTAGTCGGCGATAGGCTCGTCGCCGGCATTGACGTACATATCGTAAGTAAGCAAGTAATAATTCAGCTTAGCCGACGGAGACGTACGCAACACGTCGATAACGGCGTAATCCACGTCTATTTCGTCGCCCAGCGTGAAGTAGGTTATATCCTTTTCGAGACAAAGTACAGGCGCGGTGTCGTCGTAAACGGTGCCGCCGTAATACATGTCGTTGGTGTTTTTGTTAAGCTCGGTAAAGGTGAAGTAATCCCTCTCCTCCTCGAACGACGCTCCTGCCGGAACCTTAATGTATTCGCCCGACTCATCCCCGTGCGTGTAGTAGGAGGAAAGCCCGTCCGCCGTCGGTCCGTTGACCTTGTTGTAGCCTAAAATAAAGCTCTGTCCGTTGAGGGAGTAAAGCGCCATGCGCGCGGTCTCCCTTTCGGATTCCTCGTTGTCGAATTCCGCCTTGAAGGAAAGGGGATACACCGGCGTGGTTGTGGAGTTTGAAGACTTGGCGTAATTGCCGCCGATATTTTCAAAGTAGCCTTGCACGCCCGTCGCCGCCTCGCCGACGCCGTTTTTATTGCTTACCTTTACGGAGAATTTATCCTTTTCGCGCCCCGTAAACTCTATCGTTATATTGTCTTTGTCCAAAGCGACGTAGCTTTCGCCTTCCTTAAGCTCCGCGTCGCCGTCCGCGGTTATAAGGGCGTTGACCTTGCCCTCCTCCGCAGGGAAAAATATTATATAATTGGAAGTTTTGTTGTCCTTGGTCTTGTTGTACTGCTGGGACTCGAATTTTATTATATATCTGTCGAAGGAAGTCGTCTCGAAGCCGATTTCCATGTTGAAAAGCCCTTCCTTTTCCGCGCTCTCGCGCCAGACGTAGGCAAGATTTCTCCTGTAAGTCACGGTATCCGCGTTGAAGCCGAGCACGAACATGGTGTAAAATTTGTCCTCGTCCGCCTTATGGGCAAGCACCGTCGCGTCGCCCGACGCGGTAAACACGTTAGAGCCGCTTGCCGTAACCGTGCCGGAAGCGTGCGCCTTGACGAAATTAATACCGAAAAAAGCCGCCAGCGACGCTATCAAAGCCAGCGCCAGCGAAATTATAGAAATTTTAAGTCCTGATTTACCCGTTTTAAACCCTGTTTTTCTCATAACTTATTCCTTATTATAGGCTTCCCTCATTGTCATTCCAAGCCTTCCCATCGGGGGGGAAGGTGTACGCGAAGCGTACGGATGAGGGGTCACCCCATTGTCATTCCAAGCCTTCCCTCATTGTCATTCTGAGCAACGCGAAGAATCTCGGCTTCTCACTCGGGAGAAGCTGTCACGCAGTGACTGACGAGGGGGTCACCTCATTGTCATTCCGACCTATCGGACGTACCGACAATCCCGCATTGTCTTTTTATTTTACTATAATAAAAATACGTTGTCAACCTGTTTTACTTTTACTTTTACTTTAATTTTACGGCAAACTTATCCCAGGGCGACCCTTCGGGCGGCTCCGCCATAAACCTGAGCTTATCCCCCGTGACGGGATGTGTAAAGCTTAATGAATACGCCCACAGCGCAAGCTTGCCCTTAACCGCCTTTTCGCCGCCGTAGCGCATATCGCCGTAAACGGGGCAGTTAAGCGCCGAAAACTGCACGCGTATCTGGTGAGTCCTGCCCGTAAGCAGGTTTATATCCGCCAGCGCAAGACCGTCGCGGCTGTCCGTTATCTCGTATTCGAGCGAGGCAAGCTTCGCCCCCTCCTCCGCCGGCGTGCAAACGTAAACGCAGTTATTGACCGAGTTCTTCCTCAGGTAATTTTCAAGCAGCCCCTTTTTTTTGGACGGAACGCCGCAAAGCACGGCGTAATACCGTTTGGAAAAGCCCTTGTTTTTAAGCTGTTCCGAAAGCCTTGCCGCCGCCTTTGACGTTTTGGCGAAAACCATAACCCCGCCGGTCGGCCTGTCCAGACGGTGAATAAGTCCGGCATAGGCGTTGCCCGCCTTGCCGTAAGCCGTCTTTATATAGCTTTTTACCCTGTCAAGCGTGTTGACGTCCCCCGTAGCGTCGGGACAGCAGGGCTCGTTCTGCGGTTTAAGCACAACAAGGATATGGTTGTCCTCGTGTAAAATAACAAGCTCGTTTTCCTGCATAAATTACCTTCCTAAAAACATTCCGCTCGCCCCGCACGGCAGGTTTATACCCTCCGCGGTAGGTATGCCCACTTCGTAAGCCTCAACCTCTCCGTCGAAGTCTTTAAGCGTAAGCTTTAAAATATTTTTCAGCGCCTCGGGCTGTAAACCCGTCGTATAACTGTTGATAAGAAAGAAAAGAGGCCTCTCCTTCAATAATTTTGTACAAATTTCGACAATTTTGTACAAATTATCCTCAATCTTCCACATTTCGCCGTTGGGACCCCTTCCGTAGCTGGGCGGGTCCATAATAACCGCGTCGTAGCGGTTGCCCCTGCGCTGCTCGCGCGCGACGAACTTCATGCAGTCGTCAACTATGTAGCGTATGCCGCCCTCTATGCCGGAAAGCCTTGCGTTCTCGCCGGCGCGCTCCACCATGCCGCGCGCCGCGTCCACGTGCGTGACCAGCGCGCCCGACTTGGCGCACGCGACGGAAGCCCCGCCCGTATACGCAAAAAGGTTTAAAATTTTAATTTCCCTTTCGGGGTCGCGCTTTTTGGCGTTTTCTATTAAGGAACGCATTGCGTCCCAATTCACCGCCTGCTCGGGGAAAAGCCCCGTGTGCTTGAAGCCCATAGGCTTGACTTTGAAGCGCAAATCTTTATAGGCGATTACCCACTCGGGCGGGAACTGCTTTTTCACGTCCCAGTATCCGCCGCCCCTGTCGCTGCGGCGGTAGACGGCGTTAACGTCGGAAGTATCCAAATCCGCGCCCTGCCAAATTACCTGCGGGTCGGGACGGAGCAAAACTACGCCGTTCCAGTTTTCCTTCTTCATACCGTTGGCGGTAGCCAATATTTTATATTCTTTCCAGTCATCGGCGGTTTTCATATGAAAAGAATTATATCAAAACACAGCATAAAAGTAAAGTAATTTAAATACCCTTTTCCCCTGCCCCTGCCCCTACTCCTGTTACTGTTACTGCTCCTACCCATACTCCCAATCCTACCGCACCCTCAGCCTTCCCCTCGGGGGGAAGGTGTCCGCGAAGCGGACGGATGAGGGGTCCCCACCTTGTCATTCTGAGCAACGCGAAGAATCTTTTCAATAAAACAGTGTAAAACGAAGTTGGCAATCTTTCAGATACTTCGCTGACGCTCAGTATGACGTTTTGCTGTCATTCCCCCCCCATTGTCATTCTGAGGCTTGCCGAAGAATCTCAGGCTTCTCCCGAGGGAGAAGCTGCCACGCAGTGACTGATGAGGGGTCACCCCTCCTTTTTAAAACCGCCACGCACCGACCGACGAGGGGGCGTCAGCCGCAAACCGCTCACTCCCCCGCATACGCAGACAGCACGTTATACAGCGCGGAATAATACCCCGCAAGATATTTTTTCGCGGTTTCGTCCGCGGCAAAAAGGGCAAGCCTTTGCTTGGGGTCTTCTACCGTCATGTAGTAATTCCTCACCGCGACGTAGCGCGCGCTGTACGAAAGGGTGTAATCCACCACGTACCCGTCGCCTGTCGCGGGCGGCGGCTTCTCCGACGGAACCAGACTCATATCGTAAATAAGGTTGTCCGCAAGCACGGCGACGTCGTAATCCAGCCGCGCGTAAATTTCCGTCCGCGCGTCGCCGGTAAGCGTGGAGTAATGCGTTCCCCGTGCGCTTGCGGCAAACGCAAACTCCCGCACCTTTTCCTCCGCCTCGCGCGCGAGCGTATTTTTTTTGCCCTGCGCCGCACGCAGAAGTTTTATCTGCGCGGAGGAAAGCCGCCCGTACTCCTCCTGAGGAATATCGATAATATCATACTCCATAGCCCACCTCCGCAACGGCGTTTTCTATTGCGCCCCCGCCCGAAATTTCCACGGTTATGTTTTCCGCGGAGAATACGGGAAACGCCGCCCCGCCCGAAAGCGAAAACGCGTGCTCTTTTCCGCCGCCCGTAACAACCGCCCTTTCGGCGCCCGCCGCTGCAAGCGACAGCAAAACTTTTTTCCCGCCCGTACCGAAGTTTCCGCCCGCAAACGCCCGCGCACCCGAGCCGCGTTCCAGACGGTACATGCCGCCGTCCGCAAACGCGTAAACGCTGCCGCCCGCGCAGACCGCCTCCGCCGCAACGTCCGCAAGATAGCTTTCCTTTGCGCAAGCGTCGTAACAGAATACCGCCCGCCCCAGCGTTTCCGACCCGCACGCGGCAAAATATTTATCCCCGAAGCCGCACGCGCCGCACGGCGAAAAAATATCCTCCCCGCAGCGGTGAACTATTGACTTTATCCGCGCCCCGTCAAAGCTTTTCAGCCCCGACCGAGTAAAGAAAAACAGCTCCCCCGCGGCGACGGCGGCGGTGTCGGGCAAAATGCCGTCCGCGTCCGTTTCCGTGCTTTCCACCGCAAACTTTTCCGGCGCGCCGGACACGGAAACCGCCGTAATTCCGTATTCCGCGACAACGGCTATTTTTCCGCGGAAGTTGACGATATTGCAAATTTCACCGCGCCACGGGTCGGGTACAAGACTGCCCGCGCCGTATATACCCCCGCTCCAATCTTCCGCGCCGCCCCCGCCCGACCAGTAAATCTTTTTTCCGTCGGAAGCAAAAAGCCTGCCGCGGCACATTGCGCCGCATACAAACCGCACGCCGCTTAAAAGTGAAAAGCTTTGCCCGCCGCTTTCATACGCCGTATCGCCGCAAACCAGAAGATTGCGCCTTTCCCCGTCCTTCACGTCGGAAACGGCAAAAACCTTACCGTCTGTGCGGGTAAGAAATTCATACCCGAAGAAATATACACGCTTCCGTCCTCGCGGCACACCGCAAACACGTCCTCCCCCCAAGCAAAAGCGCCCCGTATCCGCGCGGGCGCTTCGCGCTGATAAGCGGGCGCAAGCGCGGGAACTAACCGCCCGTTGTCAACCGCGCTGTTTACCGGCAGACAGTTTTTTATCAGGTCGAACTTCACCCTGCCGCTCATATCCATCTCCGCGGCGGCAGGTGTATCCTGTCGCGAATTTTACTTTGCGCCGCGTCTATGGCGCTGCGGTACTTCGCCTCGAACGCGTCCGCCATGTCCGCCTCTCCGTTAATGAAGCAGTATTCCGAAGCCATGCCGTCCGCCATAAGGTTGACCCCCGCCTGCGCCGAGCACTCGCAAAAATCGTCAAGCTTCTTTTTTTCGGGCGCGTAAAAGTACTCCACCGTCACGCTTGCGCTGTCCGCGGTAAGACGGTCCGCCTCCTGCGTGAACGCAATTTCCTTTCCGTCCGAAAGCACGCGCTTTATTTTTACGGGCGTGCGCGAAAAGCTCGCATAGACGTAAACGCCGTCCGGCGAAGAAAGCTTATCCCGCGCGGTAAGCGGAAGATATCTCCGCGCCAACTCGTCCTCGACCGCGTTATAACAGCAGACAAGCGTTTTCACCGCTTCGTTTTCGAAGCTGTCCGTCTGCCCGCCCGAAGCAATTTTTTCCGCCGTTTCGCGCAGGTTAAGCTTGCCCAGCGCACAAATCAAAACGTCTTTAACTCTCATATTTTTTCCTCCTTGTATTAAGCCCCCTATCCCCCCACCTTGTCATTCCGAACGAAGTATCCTGTCATTCTGAGGCTTGCCGAAGAATCTCGGCTTCCCCTCGGGGGGAAGCTCCGCGTCAGCGGTGATGAGGGGTCACCTCCATACAATTCCCCACCCCCCACCGTCATTCTGAGCAACGCGAAGAATCTCGGCTTCCCCTCGGGGACGAGGATGGATTTCTCAAAACAGCGGACATCCGCTGTTTTGCCGTCCGAGATGAGCAAAAGCATATACTGCGTTTGCGGTGCCCGAGGCAACCGTTTTCCTTACGGTTGCCGAGACAGCTGTCACGCAGTGACTGATGAGTGGATCCCACAACAACACCTCTCCATACCGCCCCTCCCCCGCCGTTAAGCCGTTACTCGCCGTCGGTTTCGCCGGAAGTAAAATTATACAGCATAGCCTGACCGCAGGGCTTGCGGCAGACCAGCTCGGCATACTTTACAAGCGTCGCGCCGTAAGCCGCCTTGCCGGGTATCTGTTTTAAAATTCTGCCGTCCTCGTCCTCCAACCACTCCCAGTCGCAAAGCTGGCACAGGGTGAAGTCGTCCGTGTTCAAAAAAAGAATTCTGTCGTCGGGGCAGTATTTGTCGGCGTAAACGGGCACGTCGTTTACCGTGACCGCGCCGTAGCCCGTGCGCGCGTCTATCGTGTTGACCACGCGCCTGTTTGCGTCCACAAGCGCGGCAATTTTTTTGCGCGTCGCAAAGGAGCAGAGTATCATATTTATTTTACTGTCGTAATTTTCCTCCGCCGCGTCCAGCACGTCGCTTAAAGCCGTTTCGGTAAGCGCTCCGCACGCGTCCGTCTTTCGGGGCGCAAAGTACGGCTCGTCCGCCTTATTGTATCCGTAAAGGGTTTCGCCGTCGAACAGCGCGCCCAGCCCCGTCAGCTCTCCGCCCTTGGAAGCGTGCACATATATGGCGCCGTTTACAATCGCGTCGGTGATATCCCTGTCGAACGTCACCGTTCCCGCGGCTGTATTGACCTTTGCGACGAACATTCCCGCGCCGCCGTAGGCAAGCGCGCCCGCCACGCTGTACACGTCGACCTGCATGCCGCGGAAGTATTCCTTCGCGCAGTCCACGCCGTATTCTTTGTCGGAAATTTTCTTCTTAATAGTGCAAAGCTTTCCGCTGCCGTCGCCGAACAGCATCCGCCCGAAGTTGCTTTTCGCCCCGGCGATAAGCGCTTCCATTTCCGCGTTTAAAAGGTTGACAAACGCCCCCGACGACGCGCGCGAAGCGCGCAGCGCCTTGTCGCTTATCTCAACCGCGCCGTACAAATTTTTAAGCGGCAGCGAAATGCAGGCGTACCTGTTTGAAAAAGGGTCGGGCAAATCCCCGTCCTCCGCGCCCGCAATTATATTGCCCGTGAAGCCGCGCGCCACGGCAATTTTAACGTCCTTGCCGCAGACGTTTTCCGCGCTTTTTTCAATCGCGTTGAAGAAGGGTGAAATACCCCCGTTAAGCTGACCCGACACCGCGTCCAGATAGTAATCCTTCAAAGCCGCGTCGGCATTTTTTACTGTTATCATTTATTTTTCCTCCGTGTTGTTTTTCGTATATTTCCGTTGTGCTTTTTTGTACTTTTTCGTACATTTTCGTCATTTGTTCAAAAACTCGCTTGCAAGTCTGCCAGCTTCCTTTACGGAAGCAGGTCTGTCGCGCGGGGCGGGGGACAGCCGCCGCTGACAAGCTTTACGACCCGCGTTTTGGAAACTTCCTTCAAATATTCCCCTATCACCGCGTCGCGCACCCGCCCGCTTTTCAGCGCAAGCGGCAAAAGCTCCTCCTCGGACGGCGGCGCGGCTTTCGCGGTTTTAAGCTCCGCTTCCAGCTCTTTAAGCCGTGCGCACTTGCGCGAAAACTCCGCTTCCAGCGCGGTATAAGCCTTTACCAGCTTTTCCGCGCCGGAAAATTTTTCGGCTATGAAGGCAAGCTTTTCCGCCTCCCTCTCCGCCTCGCTTTTTTCCGCTTCGGGCATTGCGTTATCCATCTTTTTCAACCTCCTTTAACAATCTTCTGTGCGCTTCGATATGTGCGCATATGCGCGCTTCAACCTCCTTTTCCGTCTTTTCGGTAAGCAGATACGCCGTATGCTCGGCTATGTGAGCCGCATGGTCGTCGTAGCTTTTGACCTCCGCTTCGCGGACGCGCATGACGGCGTTTTCCTCCCCCGCGCGCGCCCTGTTAAGCTCCGCAAGGTCTACCCCGCCCGAAAGCCCTTTATACCCCAAAAGCTCCAATACCCTGTTTTTCGCCGAGGGCGAAAGCCTGCCGTTTTCGTCCGAAAACAGCCCCCTGTCCAGCATTTCGTAAACGGCGGCGCGCCTCTGCGCGGGCGATAAGTTGGACTCGCTGTCGGCTTCCAGAACCACGTCGTCGGAAGAAATGTCGCTTCCCTTGAAGTATAAAAGCGACTGCGCGCTGCTTTCGCCTACGGTTTTCAGAAGCCGCACGTCGGAGGCGAACTGCCTGTAAAGCCGCAGTATGTGCCTGCCTATGCGCTGTATCGCCCGCTTTATCTGTCGGTAAGTGTAGTCCAGCCGCGTTTCGTCCTGGTCTATGATAAGCTGTAAGCCCGTGGCGGAGGTTATCCCCGCAAATCCGTCGGCATTGTCCGAAAGACTGCCCGTGCCGGAAATTTTGGCGAACTCGGCAAGAAGATTTTCCTCCTCCGCGCCGAACTCCGCGGGCACCGTGCCCGTCTGCATCATCTCGGGCGGGCGCGCGCCCTGCCTGTAAACTATAACCTTGCCGGGGGTAAGCCCGTCCTCCTCCAAGCCGTCCGCGTCGACCGAGCCGTCCTCCACGGCAAGCATGCCCAGGGCGAACCTGTTCAAAAACTCGTGCTTGCGGTTTTTGACGGCGTTATACGCGCGCTGCACGGGTATCAGCCTGTCGACCACGCTCGCGCCGAAAAAGCTGCCGGCAAGGGGAAGCGAGGTCTGCTTGACAAACGGATAATCCCTCGTTCCGTTTTCGCCGTTTTTGTACGGAAGGGGTCCGTCGTACAAAAGCTTTCCTCCCGCAACCGCCGTAAACCTTCCCTCGGGCATGCCCTCCGCGGGGCGCTCGTACCGCTCGATTACAAGCTCGTATCCGCCGCCGCTTTTCGCCGTAGGAACGCCCTGCGCATAGGGCGAAAAGGCGAAGTCCGCCGCGTCCTTGCCCGCAAGCTTCACGCCGTAGGCGGCGTATATGTCCGAAACGGGTACGGCGCAGGCGTGTATTATGCCGGGCTGGGCGGAAAGCTTTTCCTCCGTAAGCGAAAAGGGATAAATTTCAAACGGCGGCACGGCGGAAATTTTAACGTCGCCCTGACTCAGCTTTTTCCCGTCGGCGGAGGTACCTACGGGCGCGCCCGCCCCGCCGTCCCACATTATTTTATAAAAGGCGGTGCCGCAGGTTTCCGCCCAGACTGTCGCGTCGGAAATAACCCCGTCCAGGTCCGCCGCGTCCGACACCGCGGAAAGTATTTCCGACGCCAGCGCCGCGCTTCTCCTGTCGCTCTCCTCGCCGCCCGCCGCGCGCACGATAAGCGCGGGGCGTATCCTGCCCAGCTTGGCGCAGCGGGAGTCTATTATGGGCGCGATGTGGTTGAACGCCCTGCGCGCCTGCCAGAAATACGTCTTTTCCTCGTCGAAAATTTCCCCCGCGGAATTTACGTCGCAGTACTGGTTTCCGCTTACGAAGTTCATGTTAAGCTGCCAGCCGCGTTCCGTCTTTTTGCGCGCCGCGCGGCGGCGCGCAAAGTCGTCCGTCACGTCCTTTACAAGCGCTTCCTCCGCGCTTTTTCGAATTTCTTCCTCAGTCATCGCACTCCTCCAACATTTTCATAAGCCTGTCCTTTTCCTCCTCCAACGCCGCGTCCGTAAGCCCGCTTATCCCGCCGTCGTCCATAAGCATTTTCACCGCCTTTATATCGGGCGGAACGAAACGCCGCGTCACCTTTTTCTTTATTAATTTAAGCTCTCCGTCCTCGGCGGCGTATTCCTCCACCGTCTCGCCCGAAGAAAACCCCACGGCGCACTTTTTAAGCGCGTCGAAAATTTCATCGCTCATAGCTCCTCCTTGCGCGCGCGCCGCGCCTTATCCTCCTCATTTTGTCCGCCGCAAGCGGAGTAAGAAATTCGCTCCTCTCCGCAATCGGCGGACGGCGCGAAAGGTAATATCTCAGCTCGTCCATGCAGTGGTCGTCGCGCTTCAACGGTGCGTCGCCGTCCGCCCAGCAATAGGTCTTGAATTCCTCTATCATGTTCGGGCAGCCCTCGAAGATATACAAATCCGGCTCTCCGTTGCCGCGGCAAAGACAGGACTTGACGCGCGCTATTCCCGAAAAGACGTCCTTGTCGACGTTCGTATCGACGATAATTCCGCGCTCGCAAAACAGCTCGGCAACGCTTTTCACGCCCGACAGCGTGCGCTGGTTAGCCGCGCTGTCTATAAGCGCGCGCAGCCGGCCCTTGCCGTCCGTTTTCCAACCCAGACGGCGGCTTATCTCCTTAATGGCGGCGGCGTGAAAATCCACGTCCTTGCCGCTTGCAAAGTGCTCCGCCACGGCGTAAACGTTGCCGTCGAAGTCCCTGCAATACCAGTGCGCGGAAAGGGGATTGTTAAGCCCGGGGTCGATGGAAATTATATCCTGCCACTCGGGCGGGACGGGGAAGGGCGGTATAACGTGCACGCCCTCGTCGAACTCGGGATAAACAAGTCCCGCCTCCGCGGAAAATTTGCCGTACTTGCGCGCGTCCAGCGCGGACTTGTCCAGCGCGGAATCGAGCAGCTTTATTTCCTTTGCGGAAAGGTGGGGGTTGTCCTCCCAGGACATGAACTCGCACCATATTTCCGGGTTGTGCCTGCGGTTTAAATAAATTTCGTTGAAGATAAACGTTCTCCCTTTAAGGGGCGTCATCGTGCCGAAAATGTCTCCCCGCCTGTCCATTACGCGCATTAAGCACTCGTCGTAAACGTCGCGCGGCGGCTCCTCGTCGAACCACACGAAATCCAGCGACGCACCCTGAAATTTTTCCCTGCCCGCCTCGCAGCTTTTAAAACCCAGCGTGGAAATTCCGCCGAACACGTTTTTTATCTTTATCTGGTCTATTACGCCCGACGCGGGCGCGTCCTTCCTGCCAGAAATC
Organism: uncultured Christensenella sp.; assembly: GCA_910578765.1. GTDB lineage: Bacteria > Bacillota > Clostridia > Christensenellales > Borkfalkiaceae > Coproplasma. Next base: position 15,154 of record CAJTRW010000020.1, on the reverse strand, counting down.
ATGGTTATGTCCGCAATCCAGCTTTTGGGCAGGTATTTCAGAATTTTCGCCTGGGCGACGTCGCGCTGGACCTGCGTGGATAGCGAAACCGCCCAGCCGAACGCGTCTCGCCTGTTTTTCCTGTAAGGATGAACGCCGCGCGCTATCCAAATGCATTCCACCGCGCCGCACTCGGTCTTGCCGGAGCGGTTGCCGCCGAAAACCCAGCGGTTGCGCTTTTTGCATTTGTGAAAGGCTATCTGCTTTTTATGTCTTTTTTTCCTGTTGTAGCCCTCCAATGCGGCGCAGTCCTTGCGCCGCTTCTCCCGCTCCCGCTCAATCGCGGCAAGGCGGGATAAAATATCTTCTCTTTTCATAATATTCCGACAAAATAACCTCCGATTTTACGGTCCGGACGCTTTATAATGGGCTGACATGAAAACCGCAAAGCTTATGTTCGCATTACTTTTAATACTGCTTTTAGCCCCCGCCGCCCCGGTGCGCGCGCTTGCCGACGGTGAAAATTCCGCCGCGGGCAAATACGCCTGCGCGTCCGCGCGGGATATTTACTTTTGCGAAAGCAGGGATTTAAGCTCGGCCAAGTTCGTCATACCGTTTAAGTATTGCGTGCTTGTCCTCGGCGAAGAAAACGGTTGGTACAATGTGAAGTACGCCGACGAAACGCAATATTACCGCCCCCTTTACGGGTGGTGTTTGAAGGACGACCTTGTGCTTTTGTCCGCCCCGCCGGAGAAAATTTTCCTCGATATGCCCGTCACCGTCACTATTAAGGTAGACCTCCCGTCGGCGTCCCTTCCCGCGTTATCCGAGACCGTCACCGTAGCTTATTACGGCGAGTACTATGCGGGCGCGGTGCCCCTTTCGTGCGTGATGTACAAAAACGAGTTTTATTACGTTCCCCAGACGTTCGACTACCCCGATAACGAGGTAACTTTGAACCCGCCCGCCGCGGAAACGCCGAAAAAGGGCGGCGCGGACGTCAAGATAATAGCCGCGGTGGCGCTGTCCGCGCTTGCCGTTGCGGCGCTTGTTATCCTGTACTTTACGGGCAGAAAAACCAAATTCCGCCGAACCGAAACCTGACTTTACGGCGCGAGAATACGGACGTATTCCTTAACCAGCTCTATCCCCTCCGCAAAGGCGTTTATGCCCGCGGCGCGGCGGCTGAATTTTGCGGACGCGCGCTTTATCGCGTTCTTTTCCTCGCGCGGGAGAGAGTTGTAACCCTCCCGCAGGCGGGCATAGCCGCGCAACGCCTCCCTCTCTTTGTCCGTAAGCGCGGCAAACGCGTTATCCATATATCCCCAAAGGGCTTTCAGGGCACGCTTGCGCAAAGTTACGGCAAATATAAGGTCGGCAATATCTTCGGCTTCGCCCGCGTAATTCAAAGCGTATTTCAAGACGGCGCCGTCAAGATACGCGTTTAAAAAGTCCGCGGAAAAGTAGAATTTGAGTAATGCTTTGAGTTTCATGCTTTTAAGTTATCCGAACATTTGTTTGTTTTCTTCGCTTATATCATAACCCTCAAATATGACAGGTTTTGTCCTGTTTAAAAATAAAAAAAATTATTTTTTCGAAAAACGGCGTGGATTTTGTTTTTTTGCGCGCGTTAAGCCGGCGGAATTGCGGCGGCGGCGTTTAATGATAAAAAACAGTTTACAATAAAAACAAGGTGTGTTATAATTTTACCGTGAAACGTTTGGCAACACTTACAATTGCATCGGCGCTGTGCATGTGCGCGGCGGGCGGGATAACCGCTTCCGCAGACGCGTCTTACGCCGCCTACCCCGAAGCGGCTGACTTTACGAAAAAGGCGGTCTTTACCGCGCTGTCGGATTTCACCGCGGACGGGGAAAACTACGCCTTCGCCGACGGACGGACGATAAACGTACTGTCCGAAGGAAATTTGACCGTTTACGAAGCGGATAAAACCGTGGCAAGACTGGAATACGGCGGCTCCGCGCTGTACTACGCGGACGAAACGGGCGCCGTTTACGACCTTAAAAACGCGGCGGCAAGCTTCACCATGCCCGAAATTAAGACGGACTTCAAGACGGGCGAATACAGCCGTTACGACCTTTTGGGCGACGTTATAAAATACACCGACCTTCAAAACGACACCGTTACCGCGCTGGAAGGAAATTTTTCCGCATTGAAGCAATACGGCGATACTCTTTACGCGATAAAGGGCAACGAGGTGTGCAAAATTTCGGGGACGGACGTGCTTCCGTTCAGCGCCGAATTGGAGTATTTTTACGATTGCGCCGCCGAACACGGCGTGAATATCGGCGGCACGGCGGAAAAATTGAAAGATTACAGCCTGAAATTCGTTACTCTGCAAGCGGGCGCATACAGGACGGAAATAGATTTGAAGGCGCTTGACGGCGAAAAATTCGTCTTAAAAGGCGCGACGGAGAAGCTGGACAAAAACGTTTCCGCACTGCTTTTGTGCTATACGGGCAACGCCGCGATAGTTTCCGTGGGCGACTCCGCCTACATTACCCTTAACGACCCTTCGTTTTTGAACGAAACGGAAATAGACTGCTATACCGAAGCGGAATTCAAGACCGCCACGGTTACCGGAAACAGAATTTACGCCTCCCCCTACGTCATAATAGGCACGTCGGCGCTGTTCCCCGCGACGGGCGCGGTGGTTAAGGTTTTGCATAAGCTGGAACCTAAGGGCGTCCTGGGCTCGGTTTTCTACGAGGTGGAATACACCGACGGCGAACAGACCAAAAAGGGATACGTTTCCGACGGATTTCTGACCGAATACATATTCGACGACAAAGAACCGACCGAGCACCCCGACCCCATGCACTCCGACAAAAACGATATAAAGACCGTGCTTTTGATTCTTTTGATTGTAATTTTGGTGCTGGCGGCGGCGGCGTATCTGCTGTTTATAGGCGTTCCGCGCCGCGGAAAGCGTAATAAGGACAAGGACAAGCAATAAGCTATAAAAAACATGCGCGCCGTACGGCGCGCTTTATTTTTTTGGCGTTATTTTGAGCGTAGGCGGTTTGTGAGCGTAGGCGGTTTGTGGCTTCTCCCTCGGGAGAAGCTGTCCGCCTGCGGACTGATGAGGGGTTTTCTTTTTTACCTTGCCCCTCATCCGTCACTTACGTGACACCTTCTCCCGAGGGAGAAGGCTTTTTCAAATTCTCCGGCATGACGTACAACGGGCTTTATTCCTCTTACCACTATCAACATTATACTTACCGTCATTCCGAACGCAGTGAAGAATCTTTTTGTCACTTCGTTTACGCTTTGCGCCATATTATTAAAAAGATTCTTCGCGTTGCTCAGAATGACAATAATGTGCGCAAAGCTTCGCTACACTCGCGTAGGATGACGTGAAAAGCGTGCCCCGCCGTCGTTCCGCACACCGCATTGTCATTCTTTGCCCCTACCGTCATTCCCCCTCAACGTCATTCTTTACCCCCCCCACCGTCATTCCGAACGCAGTGAAGAATACGTTTTCAGACGATTCGGTACGGAAAAATTATCGCCCTGTTACCGGACTGGCC
>CAJTRW010000020.1:0-11614 GCA_910578765.1 uncultured Christensenella sp. | reverse complement strand
TTGCGGGAAGGCGGCGGGCATTTAAAAACGTTATTAAAATTATATTTGTTTACCTTTAAAATAAGTTGACAGTGAATAATCCATTTGATATAATTTTTTGTGCATTGAGTTGTGCGGGTGTAGTTCAATGGTAGAACACTAGCCTTCCAAGCTGGTTGCGTGGGTCCGATTCCCATCACCCGCTCCAAAAGCTTTTAAGGCTTTAAGCGCGACTTTAATACGCATTGCGCGCCCGTAGCTCAGCAGGATAGAGCAACGGCCTTCTAAGCCGTGTGTCGGGGGTTCGAGTCTCTCCGGGCGCACCAGAAAGTATGGCGGGCGTAGCTCAATCGGTAGAGCGCCAGATTGTGGCTCTGGAGGTAGCAAGTTCGAAACTTGTCGCCCGCCCCACTTTTTTTGAGGCATACGCCCAAGCATTGGGGTGTCGCCAAGCGGTAAGGCACGGGATTTTGATTCCCGCATTCGTAGGTTCGAATCCTGCCACCCCAGCCAAAAACAAAAGCGGATAAAGCGGCTGTTCCGCACGGCAAATTATTTTGTACGGCACGCCGCCGCAAAAATTTTACGGCCCATTAGCTCAGATGGCAGAGCACTTGACTTTTAATCAAGGTGTCCCGGGTTCGAGTCTCGGATGGACCACCAAACCGCCGCAAGCAAGCGGCGCATATGCACCTTTAGCTCAGTTGGTAGAGCAACTGACTCTTAATCAGTGGGTCCAGGGTTCGAGTCCCTGAAGGTGCACCAAAAGAGTATAATCCGAACTCTATACTTGTTACAAGTGAGTGGTTCGGATTTACTTTTTATTTCTAAATCACATAATAAAAAGAGGAGCAGAAGCTCCTCTTTTTGCTATATAAAATTACTTTCTTACACCAAGCCTGTTTTATTTAATATCATGTTGCTTTATGTAAAATCAATACCTTACATGATTTTAACATAGCGGATTAGGAAAAGTTTGCACATCATTTAGCTTTGTTTAGCGACTTCTTCACAAAACAAAACCAAAATAGTACACACGATACGATAGCAGAAATCAATTCCGTAACCCAAAACGAATTCCATACGCCAACAGCTTGAAACAGATAAGACATAAGAAATGCAATCGGAAGAATTGCAATATATCTTAACAGTGATATGACCAAGGAAGGCAGCCCTTTCCCCAATCCCTCAAATGTTCCGCTGATAACGACGGAAACGGCAGAGACGATAAAGCCTGCGCTTATGACACGAAGGGCAATAGCGCCTTGTTCCGCCGTTTGCGGCGTGTTTGTAAATATTCCCATCAATTGCACAGGGCATACAAGACATAGGATTGTGCCAATGACCATAACAATGAAACTTAAAAGTAGCGTAACTTTGAATATTCCTATAACCCTGTCATTTCGTTCCGCCCCAAGGTTGTAACTCACCAACGGGCGTATCCCTTGAACGATGCCGTTGATGGTAAAATAGAGAAACGTCTGCAATTTATAGTAGATCCCCAAAATCAAGACATAGACTTCAGCGGATGCAGACAAAATCATATTTAGGAACATTATCATAAAAGAAGGCAATGCCATATTGAGAGAAGCTGGGATACCCAAAAGATACAGTTTACGGCAAATTTTTTCCTCGCCACGATGTTCCATCCGTAGCCGAATGGGTATCTTTGCAATTAAGAACGCGACAATATAACCGATTAATGAGAGTGTTTGCCCTATTCCTGTTGCGAACGCCGCCCCGAACACACCCATCTCAGGGATAACCCCTGCCCCAAAAATAAAGAGCGGGTCTAGGAATATGTTGGCGATTGCGCCAATTGCCATACAGAACATTGTCGTTTTCATTCTGCCCGTTGCCTGCAATAACTTTTCAAACATCATGCCAAGTGTAAGTACGGGTGCGAATGCGATAACGACATAGAAATATTTAATACCGTATGTAGCAATCTCTTCGCTATCGGTAAAAAGGAAGATGAATGGGCGTGTGCAGAGCACACAGATGCCGGCAAGCACAATCCCGTGTAGCGCACTGAGAAGAATGCCAAGCGTTGCCGAACGGTTTGCCGCACGTCCGTTATTTGCTCCGAGATAGTAGGCGACTGTGGCATTGACCCCGATACCGAATCCGACACCCACCGCATTTGCAAGATTTTGCAGCGGATAGACGATAGAAATAGCGGTCATAGCGTTTTCACTGAATTGCGAAACAAAGAAGCTGTCAATGATATTATAGAGCGAATTGACAAGCATAGATATGACCATCGGTAGTGCCATTTTCAGTACCAACGGCAATATAGGTTTTTCTTTCATAAAAGTCTGATCCACGAGTAAACCCTCCTACGGTCAGATTTTTACGATATAATCGGATTTCCTCGCGACAATCGCAGGAAGTTTGACTGTAGGGTTGGAGTATCCGAATGCAAGCGCCCCAACGCCGCGCAATGTTTCGGGCAACCCCCATTTGCGGAGAAGCGCCTTACCTTTTTTACCGTCAAAAATTTCACGTTCGCGGTGTACCCATACGGAACCGAGTCCCAAAGCGTGCGCGGCGAGCATCATATTTTCCAGCACGCAACTCCCGTCTTCCACAAAAGTACTTGCTTTCCCGTCCGCAAGCACGAGAATTACAATCGGTGCCCCGTAATACGGATCGGTATCTTTTCCCATGACTTCGGCATTGAGGCAAGCTATTTCTTTGCGGTAGACAGGATCTTTGATAGCGATAATAATGGGCGATTGCTTGCCGCCTCCCGTAGGGGCGTATGTTCCAGCTTCCAACACAGCTTCAAGCAGTCCGTCTGGAACACCATTTTCGCTGAACGAGCGAATGCTTCTTCTTGTCTTAATTGCCTGCAAAACTTCGTTTTCCATAAAAATTACCTCCATAGCATAAAAAAACGCCACACAGCTTAAATGCTCTGTGGCGAAAAGATGACTCATCAGGAAAAATCCACAACGATTTTCGTAAATTATTATACTGTCGGGAAAAATGTTTGTCAAGTATTTCTTAGCGGCTTTTGCGGCATAAAGTAGCCGTTTGAAAGATTGCAAAGTATAATAAAAAACCTAACCCGAACAATAGGTGTTCGACTTAGGTTTTAAATGGTGCACCAAAAGAGTATAATCCGAATTGTTTACTTGTTACAAGTGAGTGGTTCGGATTTACTTTTTATTTCAAGATTTCATAGAAAACAGGGCTTGCACTTTTGCAAGCCCTGTTCTATTGCTATAAAAATTTAATTCGTTGAACCTTCTACCGCATTTGTCTTATCTTTTAAATCTGTTGCAAGATTCCACTCTTCAAAACCGGCAGTGTGCGGAAGCATTAAGTTCCATTCATCCAAGCAGTTGATTTTCATTCTGCAATCGTCGGATGAAAGTTTAAGGATATGTCCGCCTTTTGTTAAATCTTTGCTGATAAAATGTATGTGCCAACCCGGCATATTTATCCCGTTTACATAGTTTGGACAATATACTCCTACAACAAAGCCTTCTTCATCGTGATACTCAAACTCTCTTTGATCGCAAGCAACTTTATAAAGCGGTTCGTACGGCTCGCTTTGAACAAAACAAGACCGCACTCTGACCTTAAATTTGCCCTCCATTTTTATCATGAAGAAGAAATTATGACTTTGTATGTATTGTTCCATTTTAGTTTTGAAATCTTCGATAGATACAAACTCCAAAGGATTTTCTTCCACTCTCTCATCAAATTTTGCTACCGTTGAGAACGGAAGCGAATCGCTGTCGTTCATTTCGCTTACCACGCCTGTTGCTCGTCCGTTATACGCTTTACCATTAATTATAATGGCTTCGCCGTCAAGACCGTCATAAGTGCCTATTCCCGTATCGCCGTAACGAAGCAGGTCTTTGACGGTACAGCTACCGTGATAGTCGCCCATCATAAGACTGTTGAGATTGCCGATTTGTAAAAGTTGATTATTTTGCATTTTAAATGCCTCCTAAATGATGTTTTCTGAGATGATGATGTTTTGAGATATAATGATTATTTTCGTCATAGACGGCGGCTAAAAGTTCACCGTGAGTCGCACCGAAAATTTTACGGGGATTTTCAATTTTAACGCCTTGATTTGTTTTAAAGTAATGCGTCATAATTCCCCTTGTGAAGAACGGGGATAAAATATTGGTTATGAGTAGCACAAACGCAAGTATAGCAATCGAATGTGCCGCCACGTCAGCGCCCGAAAGCCCTTGAAACGTGTATGTCGCAAACATAGCAGGAATCGATAAAGCCACGCCCGCAAGCGACGAGCTACCGATTGAAGCATAGCCGGGACGCTTCAAAATAAACCTGTCTACCACATAAGGCAATATCATAGTAATTGCCCAAAAGATTAACGTAATTACAACGGCAGCCAATAACACCGTAGGCTGGAAAGCTTTTGCGAGATTAATAGTCGAGCCAAACTGAAATCCCAAGAACGGTAATATAATCGTGTTGCCGCCCTTGAATATTTCGCGTATTTTCGGATCGAGATTACCAAACAAAAATCCCAACAAAAACGGTATTAGTAATGCAAAGATTTGTAAAATTTTACCTATTGTTGCAGCGGACGTACTTCCTGCCGGCATCCCGAATGCGCTAATAAATATAAAAGGAAGTAACGGCATTGAAAGTATTAACATTATGGGGAACGTCGCTCTATCGCTATTATCTGCATAAGGTGCGGTAACGCCCATATACAATGCTGCATTCGCGCTTGTTACAACGCAAGTAAAAGTAATAGCGTCGATTCCCAAAAAGCCTTCGGGCCCACAAACTATCCAAACCACAGCCGAAATAATGTAAGCAGGCAAAAGCCTTGCTAAAACAACCCATATTCCTCTTTTAAAGACATCTACAAAATCGTGCGGTTTAATCATTGTCCCCGTACAGAATAACATCAGTCCTATCATTAACATTTGACCTGTAGAACCGAATAAATCTTTGACGGGATTACCGAGATATTGCCATAACGTCATACCTTCACCCGCTTTCCCTGTGCCAAGACCACAAGCAACTGTTATAGTACAAATAACGGCGCTTATCAATAGCGGCACAAACATTGTTCCGGCAGGGATTTTGTTTATAAAGTTCCAAATTCCTATGCCTTTGAACGGTTTTTTGCTTTTTTCTGCTTTCAAAATATGCCTCCTCGCAACCTAAAAACCTGTTGCTTTAATTGATTGTTTGTATTATAATAAAAAAGGAGGCAAAAAGTAATAGCCCACAAATACGAACTTACATTCAATATTTGGGCTATTGGCACAAAGTACTATTATGGATTACGAGGAATTACTGCAAATTGAAGAAAACTCATTTACCGTTGATGAACTATTAAAAGCGTATTATGCATTTTTTCAATTACCTATGGCGGTTATAGATCAGAATTACAATATTAAGGGACACTTCTTCCTTGATAGCGCAGACGATACTTATATGTCGAATATTCAACGCGGCAGTTGGTCTATGGAACTTATAAGTATTGCTAACCTATCTTTTAAAGACGGGGAAAGATATAGAATTTTAGAAACAATAAACAGTAAAGTACGGCGTTTGTTTTATCGTTTGACATTCCGCGATTCGGTTATAGGCTACCTTGTATTACTTGAAAATCAAAAGAATAAATTTGAAGATTTAGATTTGATACTTTTAGAGCATCTGTGTAAGAGCATAATCAAAATTTTACGGTTACAATCCAATGAAGGGCACGGCTTTTCGCAATTGAATTTTTGGAAAGCTCTTGTCAAACACACTTATGTGCGAAGAGATATCTTTCTTTCAAAAGCGTCCGAATATAAAATTCCGCTCACATATAATTACCGAGTTTTACTTCTATCTCTTGCAAAATACGATAATCATGAAGATAATCACTTGCAAGATTCACTGAAAAACATTTTGCGAAATTTCTACTGCATTGTAAAAGATAACTATGTTATAGTGATACTTAATGAAGATTTGTCGGAATATACGGTATCAACATTGAACGACTTCTTATTTAAAAATCACATTTATGCAATATTAAGTTCGAAAATTATAGATTTGTATGAACTGGATGTAATAATAGGTAATCTGATAAAACTGTTTGATTACCTTGTAAAAGTAAAAGATGAATATTGTTTAAAATATGAAGAAGAAAATAAATTGCTTGTTCCGCTTTTTAATGCTCCTACAACCGACGTTATCTTAAACTATATCAACGAAACAATTCTTGAAATTTATATTTATGATAGAGATAACAACACGTCCTTGCTTGAAACACTATATCAGTATTTACTAAATAATAAAAGCTTAAATGAAACGAGCAGAATTCTATTTGTACATAAAAATACAGTAACTTATCGTCTGGAACGAGTTAAAGACTTGTTTAATATCGATTTCAATAACGTTGAAAATAACTTATCGTTTATGTATTCTGCCTCTATAATAAAATACTTGGATTCGATAAAATGCAAAGCTCTTTCCGAACTGAAAATTTTCAGTTAGGTATTGTCTATTATTGTAACCTTGCGGTAAGTGATGATTTACTATTTATAAATATAAAACAGCCGATAGAGCAATCAAACTCTATCGGCTGTTGCCGTTGTTTAGGTTTATGATGTTCGGCGCAACCTCGTCACCGCTAACTCCGCTTTATGCCGTTTGTTATTTCAAACGGCAATTTCGCTACGTTGCGTTTCCTCTTCCCACAAAAATACTTCGTCTTTTTGCGTGAGCCCTATTATGTAACTCTTTCATTTATATACCGCTACACTATGGCGGTTTCTCTGTTCCGTCTATTTCAACGGCTATCCCTATACTATTTAATGGGATTCTTTGTTATTCAATTTTTTATTCAGTTGTCTTTGTTGCCTTTCGGCTTGCCACGCCGCAAATTTTCTTTGTCCTTCTTCGGTTGCAAAGTAGGCTTGTATGGCGGGCAATAATGCTCTTGCAAGGGAATCGATCTCAAAGTCGGGTATCCCAGTGTTGTTCTTCTTTCTTCTCAACATTAACTGTTGGTGTTGGCCTCCTAATAGCGTTACAAGGTTTTGGACTATGTAACACCTATTGCATATCAAGGTCAACTAACACTATATGTTGATTTTGATGGCAATATTATAAATGATTTATACTGTTATAATCCTAAGTATAAGACTAAAGACTTACATGTTTGTATTTTCCCTCTTGAAAATAAAACAGTAATAATGCTTTTTGTAGATAATAACGAAACACGATATAGAAGTTTTTATAAGAGGTTTAGAAAGCTCACTGAAGAAGAAAAATTATCCGTTATTAACTATATCATCTTACTTTATTCGGAAGATTACTTCTTAACTGAAGACATAAAACAAGTTATAGAAAGCGATGAAAGCACCTCTAAAATTATAGGTCAAACAAGTATATTATCTTTAACTGAAGATGACTTAGGTCATACCAACACTTTATCGGAAATTAAAGATGTATATATTTTAAGCAAGCATAAAAACGTAACAAATATATTATCAGAAAAATACAAAACGAACAGAGGTTAAAATGAAAGCAGTCATTTACGCAAGGTACAGTTCAGATAATCAAACGGAAGCGAGTATCGAAGGTCAGCTCCGTGAGTGTATGGAATTTGCCGAACACGCTGGAATCGATGTTATCAAGTCTTACATAGACCGTGCGCTTTCCGCTAAATCAGATAACCGTCCCGAATTTCAGCAAATGATTAAGGACAGCTATAAACACGCTTTCGACTGTATTATCGTTTGGAAGTTAGACCGCTTTTCACGTAACCGCTATGACAGCGCACACTACAAAGCACTACTCCGCAAAAACGGTGTTAAGGTTGTGTCTGCAAAGGAAGCGATTGCCGAAGGCTCGGAAGGCATACTCCTTGAATCGGTTTTGGAAGGTATGGCAGAATACTACTCCGCCGAGCTTGCCGAAAAGGTTGTGCGTGGTATGACTGAAAACGTACTCAAAGGCATAAACAACGGCGGACAGATTACTTTCGGCTATAAGCTAAATGCGGAAAGAAAGTTCGAGCCGCACGAAACTTATGCGCCTATTCTTCAAGAGATTTTCACTATGTACGCCGACGGGCATACCATTAAGCATATCGTTGACTACCTTGACGAAAAGAAAATACGCTCTTATCGGGGCGGCAAGATAAACGGCACGAGCGTTCAGCGTATGCTTTCCAACCGCAGGTATTTGGGCGAATACAAATTCCGTGATGTAACCGTGCCTAACATTATACCGCCGCTTGTGTCGGAAGATGTTTTCGAGAGAGTACAACAGCGTTTGGCAAAGAACAAGAAAGCACCGGCAAGGCATAAAGCCGAAGATGATTATTTACTTACTCTAAAACTTTTCTGTGGTAAATGCAATACCCATATGGTCGGCGAGAGCGGTATGGGAACTTCAAGAGTCTACCGTTACTACAAATGCGCTAACACAAAGAAAGTACATATCTGCGACAAGAAAGCCGTGCGAAAAGATTGGATAGAAGATTTGGTCGTTGAAAAGGCTATGAAAGTTCTGCACGACGATAAGTTGGTAGAATATCTTACAGAAAGAATTTTCGTATTGCAAGGTGAAGAAAATCTGAGAATACCGCACTTGAAAGGACAGCTTGCTGATACTGAAAAGCGCATAGAAAATCTTATGAACGCTATCGAGCAAGGCATTATCACGGACACAACAAAGGACAGACTTGCACAGCTTGAAAGCAAAAAGAAAGAAATCGAAATCGCCATTTTGCAAGAGAAAATAAAAAAGCCCTTCCTTACGAAAGAACAAATACAATTCGGTATAGAACGGTTTAGAAATCTTGATATTACCACGCTTGAAGGTAAACGACGGCTTATAGACGGGTTTGTGAACTCAATTTACCTGTATGATGATAAGTTTACCATTACTTTTAACTTCAAAGACGGAACGCAGACGGTATTCTTTTCCGAGATTGAAGCAACAAAAAATTCGGATATTAAATCACTTGGTGCACCAATAATAACGTAAGTTGAACCAAGTTTAGCTTACGTTATTTTTTGTATTAAAAAAGCCGAATTACTGAAAAGTAATTCGACTTTATTTTTAACACTAAAAATAGCCTAAAACGAATTTTATAATTAAGCAAGCTTCGCTACGAAGTCAGGAAACTTTTTCTCGTTAAGATTTCATTCCGTGCTTGCCTTATATGCTTTTACTGTTCTTTAAATATTATAAGCGCACAATCTTTTTCCAAATGAAAATTCTTCCATTTTTTTCCTATTTGTCGCACAAAATAGTTTTCATCGTCCGTGAAAATCTGTTTTGTCATAAATCGTAACAGGTTTATCGCATCGGCAGACTCTTTCAACACGATTTCACGGGTACTCCATCCGTCTGTTACAGGCGAATATATTTCGTGAATCATATCATAAAACAACTCTTTTCCGTTGATTGGTATTTTTCTTATTAAGTCCGCCCTTCTGTCGCAATTCAGCATGCTCTTTAACAAGTCATATTGTTTGGCGTCAAGCGTTATTTCGCATATTTCCATTTTACGCTCCTTATTTGACCAATTTATTTAACAATGAAACCAACTTTTGATAGGTAATATCATACTCTTCCAATATGCCGGCTTTCAAAGCTTCGTACAAAGCCGCGCCATCTTCATCTGTTTGTTTATCCAAATCCGCCTTCGATTTAATGCCGTGGCTATGCAAAATATCTATGACGGCTTGTTTCAGCGGTACGGACTTATCAAGAACTTTTTTGTATAATTCGGGATAAGCGGAAATGGCGTCTTTATTCCCCTTTTTCTTATATTCGCTTACAACGTTTAGAACCATTCGCAAATTTTCGCGGTTCGCGTTTTCGGCAAATTTTAAAAGTGGCGATAGTTTTGTATGCTGCGGAATATCCAAAAACCAAATGTTTGTTAATATACTGTTGACAGACCAATAATCGGTTTCGGTAAAAAGTTCGTTTAATAAAAACGAAAAACCCTTTTCGTCAAAATTATTACTCAATATTTTTGCATATATAAACCGCGCGTCTCTACGCACTTCACGTTCCCCGTCGCCCTCGCCGCGGTGTTCGTCGATAATTTGTTCCAATACAGGTAGTAATGCAGTATCACTTAATTTTTCCGCTTCTCGCTTTGCTTTCCAAGACTCCATTTCCCAACTGCCCCTGATTTCAGGTTCATACGGAGTGTTCATTCTTTTAATCAAATTTTCCAACTGCGTTTTATTCATAATTTTTCCGAATTTACGTTCCCGCTATTCTTTCTTTTTAAGATAACGAGTTTTCAGCCGCATAGTCTTTTACTTAGGAAAAATCCCACAACCGTCATTGCTATTTGCTCATCGGTCATTTTCTTCGTTTTTTATAAAGACTTACCCAGATTATAAGCTTGTTCCTGATAGTCCGTTTTCTGCAACGCCTCCACCGTTTCGCAATTCAATCCGACAACGGTGCCCGCAATTTGCCAACCAAGATAATTCGTTATTCCCTTGAAGGTCTGTAATGCGCCCAAAGCCGACTCTTCGGTGTCGTCCGCCATAGTGAGCAACATCACCGCCCGTACTTTTCTATGCGTCATATGCAACCCCGCTTCGTTTTCGTAAAATCTGCTTATAACTGCCGCTATCTGCGGTGTTAACATGTAGTAATAAACGGGAGAAACAAACGCAATTACGTCCGCCGTAACAAGGTGCCTGTTAACCTCTTCTTCCATTCCATCATTAAAGACGCACCCCTTGCTTGTGTTGTGGCATGTTTCGCACGCAATGCAAGGGTGTATTTGTTTTTGTCCCGCGTCAAAGCGCACAACGGTATGCCCCGCTTCGGTTGCGCCCCGAATAAACTTTTCGGCAAGAAGAGCCGAAGTCCCGTTTTTATGCGGACTACCCGTTATAACCAAAACTTTCATAAATTTTCCCTTTTACTTATTTCATTAATTGAATTATTTTCGACCGATTATTTTATAAAAATTATAACATAAACCGACGTCTTATTTCAAGTGTATAGCATAGTCAAAATTGAAAACGGCACTGTGGCGGGTGTTTGAACGGCGGCGCGGTGCCCTCGTCTATAATAAACCGCTTTTCCTCGTCAACCTTGTAGCCGTAGTGAATAAAGCCGCCGAAAAACTTGCACTTTGACGCGGTTAAAGCTATACCGCGCTTAACCTTTTGCGAAAGCTCCGCGCTGTAATATTCCGCCATACTCTCTAAAACGCCCTCAATCAAAATACCGCTCGCGTTGTCCGTGATATTCTCTTTTGCCGAGAGCACACGAACGCCGTTTTTCTTTAACTTGCCTTGTACGTTGCGCTGTCGTAGCGATTACGGGCGAAACGGTCTAACTGATAAACTATGACAAACTGAAAGCCTTTCCGCTTGCTGTCCTCAACCATTTGCAAAAATTCGGGGCGTTTGTCCGTCGTTCCCGTCAATGCGCGGTCTATGTACTCGTGGACTATGCGCAAACCGCTCCGTTCCGCGAAAGCGTAGCACTCTTTGAGTTGCCCCTCGATAGATTGGTAATTCTGCTTTGAACCAGGAGAATACCTTGCGTAGATGACTGCATTTTTCATAACTTACTCCTTTGCGCCGTCCGTTGCGGACTGCGGCTTAAAAATTTTGTTGTTCGCTTTGGTGCTTACGTCTTAACC